>DASWOE010000055.1:0-2466 GCA_036398875.1 Rhizomicrobium sp. | reverse complement strand
CGGTTTCGATTCAAAGTTTAGCGGAGCGGCTGAGCGCCCAGGGGCCCGGCCCCGCCGCGGCGATGAAGAGGAAGACGAAGCAGAACAGGATCGCCGCGTCGCCGCCATTGAGGCTTGGAAAGAACCCGCCGCGCGCGAAATGCACCAGCCAATAGGCGACCGCCATCTCGCCGGCGCAGATGAAGGCCGCCACCCGCGTGAACGCTCCGAGCGTGACCAGTGCCCCGCCCACCAGTTCGATGATGCCCGCGGCCATGATCACCGGCAGGAAGTTCGGCGGGATTGCCGCCGCCATCGACGCGGGCATCGGCGGGAAATGCAGGACCTTCTGCATCCCGTGCTCCAGGAACAGCAGCCCCACCACGATGCGCAGGACGCTGAGCAGTTGCGGTTGATATTTCGAGAGCCACGCCATCTTGCTTGTTCCCCTTCGATTGCGTGCCGGAACTCTATCAGCCGCCGGCGCTTTCGTCAGTCACCCGTTCCGGCGCGTCTTCCTTCAAATCGACCCCGGTCGCGCCCAGTTTCAGCGCGTGCCGCGCCAGCCAGGCCAGCCGGTGCGCTGCTTCGCCCAGCGCCAGCCCGTCCGGCCGCACATTGGAGATGCAATTGCGCTCGGCGTCCTTGGTCGCGCCGGCACGCGGATGAAACGTCAGATAGAGCCCGACCGAATCGGCGGCCGACAGACCCGGCCGTTCGCCGATCATGACCACGGCCAAGGTTGCGCCGAGCGCCTGGGCGATGTGGTCGCCGACGGCGACCCGGCCGTTTGTCACAACCGTGACGGGCGCCCAACTCAGCTCCGGCAAGCTGGCCCGGATCAGCCGCGCCAGCGTCGCGCCGTGTGCCGCGATCGCCGTCGATGAGAGTCCGTCGGCCACCACCAGCGCGGCGTCGAAGGCGCCGGGGACGAGCCTGGCGCGCGACGCGGCATCCGGCGTGCGGCCGAGATCGGGATTGGCGAGATAGTCGGTGCGGCTTCCCGCCAGCGTCTTGAGGCAAAGCGCGTCCAGCTCCCGTGCCAGCGCGGACGCATCGAACGGCGCGTTCACGGCGTCGCGGGCGCGCGCATGGGCGAGCTGGAATTCCAGCACGCGTTTTGTCGGCAAGGCATGTCCGGCGCGTCCCAGGGCAACCCGCGCCGGCGTCAACGCGGCCAGCGCCTCCCATTCGTCCGCATCGCTCATGGTGCGAAGTCGAGCAGGCGCGCCGCCGCGCTTCCCGCCAGCCGCGGTCGCATCCGTCCGCCGGCATCCACGATGCCCATGCGGGCGAGCCATGCCTCGAACTCCGGCGCGGGCTTGAGGTTCAGCACCTCGCGCACATAGAGCGCATCGTGGAACGAGGTGCTCTGATAGGACAGCATCACGTCGTCGGCGCCCGGCACGCCCATCACATAGGTGCAGCCCGCCACGGCCAGAAGCGTCAGCAGATTGTCCATGTCGTCCTGGTCGGCGTCGGCGTGGTTGGTGTAGCAGACGTCCACGCCCATCGGCAGGCCGAGCAGCTTGCCGCAGAAATGATCCTCCAGCCCGGCGCGTGTGATCTGCTTCCCATCGAACAGATATTCCGGCCCGATGAAGCCGACGACGCTGTTGACGAGCAGCGGTTGGAACGCGCGCGCCACGGCATAGGCGCGCGTCTCCATGGTCTGCTGATCGACGCCGTGATGGGCCCCGGCCGACAGCGCCGCGCCCTGGCCGGTTTCGAAATACATGACGTTGTCGCCGAGGCTCCCGCGCTTCAGCGACCGTGCCGCCTCTTGTGCTTCGGCCAGTATCGCGAGATCGATGCCGAAGCTTTTGTTCGCCGCCTCGCTCCCCGCGATCGACTGGAAGACGAGATCGACCGGCGCGCCTTGCGCCATCGCTTTCAGCGTCGTGGTGACATGGGCGAGCACACAGGACTGAGTCGGGATGTCCCAGCGCCGGCGCAGCGCATCGGTCATGGCGAGCAGGTTCGTCACGCTTGCCACATTGTCGCTCGCCGGATTGATGCCGATCACTGCGTCGCCGCTGCCATAGAGCAGGCCGTCGATCATGGATGCCGCGATGCCCTGGGCGTCGTCGGTGGGATGGTTGGGCTGCAGCCGGACCGACAGCCGCCCCGGCAACCCGATCGTGTTGTTGAACCGCGTGACGACGCGGACCTTGCGCGCCACCGCGATCAGGTCCTGGTTGCGCATCAGCTTGGAGACCGCCGCCGCCATCTCCGGCGTCAGCCCCGGCGCCAGCGCCGCCAAAGTCTCCGCCGTCGTCTCATGCGCCAGCAGGACATCGCGGAATTCGCCCACCGTCAGCGCACGCACCGGCGCGAACGCGTCCATGTCATGCGTGTCGGCGATCAGCCGCGTGACCTCGTCGGCCTCGTACGGCACAAGCTCGGTCTTCAGGAATTCGCCGAGCGGCAGGTCGGCCAGCGCCATCCGCGCCGCCACGCGCTCCTCGCCGCTCGCCGCCGCGAGGC
>DASWOE010000054.1:0-4173 GCA_036398875.1 Rhizomicrobium sp. | reverse complement strand
ATCGATCGGGGTCGGCAAGTGCACCGTCACGCTCGAGGATTTCGACTCCGCCGATGCGATCTTCAGCTTCGTCCAAAATCCCGGCACCAACCATCCGCGCATGATGACGACCTTGCGCAACGCGTTGCGGCGCGGCGTTCCGATCATCGTCTTCAATCCCTTGAAGGAGCGGGCGCTGGAGCGGTTCATGGCGCCGCAAAGCCCGGTCGAGATGCTGACCTTCGGCTCCACGCCGATCGCCTCGGCCATCCATCAGGTGCGCGCCGGCGGCGATGTCGCGGTGCTGAAGGGCATGATGAAGCGAATCCTGGCGCGCGACCGCGGCGATCTCGCCGCCGGCGGACCCGGCTGCCTCGACCGCGCCTTCATCGCCGAGCACACGCTGGGTTTCGACGCGCTCGAGGCCGACCTCGAGGCGACGGACTGGTCCGACATCGAGACCAAATCGGGGCTGACGCGCGCCGCGATCGAAAGCGCGGCGGATGTCTATGTCGCGTCGCGGCGCGTCATCCTGTGCTACGGCATGGGGATCACCCAGCACGCCAACGGCACGGCCAATGTGCAGCAGATGGCCAATTTCCTGATGCTGCGCGGCAATCTGGGCCGCGAAGGCGCCGGGATCGCGCCCTTGCGCGGCCATTCCAACGTGCAGGGCGACCGCACCGTGGGCATCACCGAGATCCCGTCCGAAGCGCTGCTCGACGGCATGGAGCGTGCCTTCGGGTTCCGCCCGCCGGCGGAATTCGGCCACAACGCGGTCGAGGCGGCCAAGGCGATGGCCGAGGGCAAATCGAAGGCGTTCATCGCGCTGGGCGGAAATTTCGCCGTCGCGATGTCGGATCCGCAAAGCCTGCAGGCCGGCATGCGCCGGCTCGACCTCGCCGTCCACATGGCGACCAAGCTCAACCGCACGCATCTGATGACGGCCAGGCAGACCTTTCTTCTGCCGGTGCTCGGGCGCACCGAACGCGATCTGCAGAAGGACGGTCCGCAATCGGTGACCGTGGAAGATTCGATGTCCATGGTGCACGCCTCGCATGGCCGCCTGACGCCGGTGTCGCAGCATGTGCGGTCGGAGCCGGCGGTGAT
Organism: Rhizomicrobium sp.; assembly: GCA_036398875.1. Lineage (GTDB taxonomy): Bacteria > Pseudomonadota > Alphaproteobacteria > Micropepsales > Micropepsaceae > Rhizomicrobium. Next base: position 3,084 of record DASWOE010000054.1, on the reverse strand, counting down.
CGCCGGGATCGCCAAGGCCACGCTGGGCAACCGCTACGGGATCGATTGGGACGGCCTGATCGCCGATTACGACGCCATCCGCGAGAAGATCGAAATCGTGTTTCCGGACTTCAAGGACTTCAACGCCCGCATCCGCGTGCCCGGCGGCTTTCGCCTGACCGTCGCGGCGGCGCAGCGCGTGTGGAACACGGCCAGCAAGAAGGCGAATTTCCTTCTGGCGGCGGGGCTGGACGAAGACCCGCGCCTGTCCGTCCCGGACGTCATCACGCTGACGACGGTGCGCAGCCACGATCAGTACAACACGACGATCTACGGCTTCAACGACCGCTACCGCAGCGTGTTCGGCCGCCGCGACGTGCTGTTCATGAACAAGGACGACCTGACGAGCCGCGGCCTGGCGCATGGCGACCGGGTGGAGATCGAGGCGGTGCCCTATCCCGCCGACGCGCCCGAGCCCGGACGCACCCTGCGCCTGACCGCGGTCGCCTACGACATTCCGCGGTGCAGCGCGGCCGCCTACTATCCGGAGGCGAACGTCCTGGTGCCGCTGGCCCATCACGACCGCAAATCCGGGACGCCATCCTACAAATCCATTCCCGTGCGGGTGCGCCGGGCCCCCGCCGGTCACGATTAGAGCGCAATCCGGCGAAGTGCGGGCGGTTCGCCGCGAGATTGCGCGGCCATTCAGGAATCCAGAGCCGCATTCCGATTCAAATAAAGTGAATGCGGCTCCGGGACGGCCGCCGTCGGTCGCCGCGGCGGCGGCCGATCGTGCGGTCCGGGAATCCGCCCTGCGGAATGCGAAAGACGCGCCGCCGCATGGCCGCCATCGTGCAAATCCCGATCGCGGGAGCATCGACAATTTGCCGAGGAGAAGAACCATGCCAGCCAAAACCGTTCCGGGCCGCCGCGGCGCGTCCGCCGCGCCGTCCGATGCTCTCGGATCCAACGCGGTCCAGGACATTTCCGCGGCGCTCACCGCGCTTCTGGCCGACACCTTCGTGCTCTACCTGAAGACCAAGAATTTCCACTGGCATGTCCACGGCCCGCATTTCCGCGACTATCACCTGATGCTGGACGAACAGGCCGACCAGATCTTCGCCATGACCGACGCGATCGCCGAGCGCGTGCGCAAGCTCGGCGGCACCACGCTGCGCTCCGTCGGCCATATCGCCCGGCTGCAGCGCCTCGCGGACAACAATGCGGACGACGTCGCGCCGAGCGACATGCTGGCGGAATTGCGCGCCGACAACGCCAGCCTGGCGGAATTGCTGCGCGAGGCGCACGAATTGTGCGATCGGCACGGCGACGTCGCCAGCGCCAGCCTGCTCGAGAATTGGATCGACGAAGCGGAACGCCGCATCTGGTTCCTGTTCGAAACCTCCCGCCAGGGCTGATGCCGCCTTCGCGTGGCCGCCACGGGATTTCATTTCGGAAAGATGGTCCAAACCGCGCGACAATCGTCCAAGCCTGCGCGCCCGAAGCGGTACAAGCTCGTTGTGCCGGCGACGAGGTTGGATGCCGCAGCGTTCTGGTCAGAGCCCCTCCCGCGCGACCGACCCAGTCGCAACCGGGCGCGGCGCGCATCCCAACCGACTTGCCGGCGCCTCAACCCGGGACCAGGCGCGCGTTCGATCGGAGCGCGACCGCCGCGCGCCCGATTCGGGCGACGGCGCGCCGGGCAGGCAAACCCAAACGCCGCGCGACTGCGCCAAATGCCCTGCACGGCCCTCGGCGGCGGCTGCCGCGTCGCCGATCCCGAAAGCCTCGCCAAGGTCCTTGCCGATGGGTTAGCATCGGCAAAGCCGGTGCTCATCGCCTGCGAGATCGATCCGAAGGCCGCAACCGGCAGCGGCCCTATCGGCAAGCGCGATCCGCGCGGTGCGATCTAGCCGGGAGGCCGCCGGACGGACGCGACGGCGGTTGTTCAGACGTTCGGCGGTGGCATGGACACGCTCATCCTTTCTCGCCTGCAATTCGCCTTTACGATCGGCTATCACATCCTGTGGCCGACCTACACGATCGGCATCGCCTCCTATGTCGCCTGCCTCAGCGGGCTGTGGTGGCGCACCGGCAAGCCGGTCTATCGCGACCTCATGCGGTTCTGGACGCGCCTGTTCGCCATGGGCTTCGGCATGGGCGTCATCACCGGCGTGGTCCTGAGCTACGAGATCGGCGCCAACTGGTCCGGCTATGCCCGCGCGGTGAGCAATGTGCTGAGCCCGCTCTTCATGTACGAGACGCTGACGGCGTTCTTTCTCGAGGCCGGGTTCATCGGCATCGCGCTGTTCGGCGAAGGCCGCGTCAGCCGCTTCATGCATTTCTTCGCCTGCTGCATGGTGGCGCTCGGAAGCCTGCTCAGCGCCGGCTGGATCATCGCCGCCAATTCCTGGATGCAGACGCCGGCCGGCGCCGTGCGCGACGCCGCCGGAGTGTTCCATGCCGTCGATTGGTTCGCGGTCGTGTTCACGGCCTCCTTTCCGTATCGGCTGATGCACATGGTCTGCGCCAGCTTCCTCACCGGCGCCTTCGTCGTGGCCGGCGTTTCGGCCTTCCATATGTGGCAGCGCCGCCATCTGGAGACCGCGCATGTCGCCTTCTCGATGGCGATGTGGACCGTGCTTCTCCTGGCGCCGCTCCAGCTCGTCCTGGGCGACCTGCATGGGCTCAACACCCGCGCCTACCAGCCGACCAAGCTCGCGGCGATGGAAGGCCTCTGGGACAGCGGCCGCGGCGTCGATGCCACGCTTATCGCGTGGCCCGACATGGCGCTTCAGAAGAACCTGTATGAAATCGCCGTTCCGAAGCTCGGGAGCCTCTATCTCACCCATTCCTGGAACGGCTATGTCCAAGGCCTCAAAGCCGTGCCCGCCGCCGACCGGCCCTATGTGCCGATCGTGTTCTTCGCCTTCCGCATCATGGTCGGCATCGGGCTCCTGCTGATCGCCACCGCCGTCATCGGCGCGTTCCTGCGCTGGCGCGGCCTGCTGTATGCGACACGGTGGTTCCAGCTCCTGGCGATGGCGGCGACGCCGCTCGGCTTCGTCGCCGTGCTGGCCGGCTGGACGGTGACCGAGGTCGGCC
>DASWOE010000053.1:0-10944 GCA_036398875.1 Rhizomicrobium sp. | reverse complement strand
CGCCATGGCGCGGCCGTTGCCGATGGTCTCGCCCGGCGTCTGTCCCGCGCCCACCACGACCGCCGTCTTGCCCGCAAGCCGCATCAGAAGCCCTTCAGATCCGAATCGAGCGCCAGGCCGTCCTCGAGCTGCACGCCGAAGCTGTTCAGGAACATCGAAACCTGGGTGTATTGCGCCGCGGTGAACACCACGTCCATGCATTGCTTCTGCGTGAAATGTGCCGCGAGTGCGTTCCAGGTGGCATCGCCGACGAACTGGTCGGCATGCAACTCGTCCGCCGCGCGGATCAGCGCCGCGTCGGCGGCGCTCCAGCCGGCGCCGGCACCTTGCTTGATGCGCGCAATCTCGTCGTCGCGCAGCCCCTCGCGCTTGCCGATCGCGACATGCTGGGTCCACTCATAGCCGGACTTGCACAGAAATCCGGTTCGCAGGATCACGATCTCGCGCTCGCGCGGCGGCAGGTCGTTGCGCCGCGACAGGATATAGCCGCCCCACTGGTTGAAGCGGTCCAGCGCCTTGGGCGCGCGCGCCAGGGTGCGGAAGATGTTGAGGATGCGCGGCCCGAAGGGCTTCAACACGTCTTTCTGCTCGTCGCTGAGTTCGGTGTCGGCCAGGGGCGTGATACGGGCTTTGCTGAGTCGCACGGGCGTTCCTTCCGGCTAGGTAAGCTTTTTCGGGAGTCTAGCACCGAATGGTCACGGTGCAGCGCCAGGGGATGCTGACGCAACCGTGATCGGGCCCGCTCCTCTGCGGACGCTGGCGGTGTTACGCTTGGTCAAGTCCTCGCCATGAGGGCAGGGAGGGACGCATGTCCTCTATTTCCCGTCGCGGATTGATCGCCCAGGGCGCCGCAACCGCCGCGCTGACCCCCGCCCTGGCGCGCGCGTCGTCCGATGCCACTCGGCGGTCGGCCGCTCCACCGCCGGATAGCAGTATTCAGGGCGACTTGGATTCCCACAGCCATCTGACGGTGGAGACCTTCGTCAACAACAAGGGGCCCTACCGGTTCATTGTCGATACCGGCGCCGACCGCACCGTCATCGCCGACAATGTCGCGGCCGAACTCGGCTTGTCGGCGGGCGACGAGGTGATCGTGCAGGGCATTTCGAGCGCCATCCCGGCGCCGTCGGTCCGGCTCCATCGGCTCGAAGTCGGCCCGATCGCAGTGAACGATCTGCAGGCGCCGGTTCTCAAGCGCAATCCGCTCGGCGCCGACGGCTATCTGGGCCTGGATGTCATCGACGGGAAATCGGTGACCTTCGATTTTCACCGGCAGCGGATCGCGGTAAACACCGGCACGCCGGTCGATCCGCGGGATACCAGCGTCATCCATGACCATGTCGTTCGCGTCAAAGGCTCGGCCGGGCGGCTGGTGGCGGTGAACTGCAGGGTCGATGACGCCCGGGCCTACGCTTTCATCGATTCCGGGGCGGAGATGTCGATCGCCAACACGCGTCTGTTCGCGGACATGCAGAAATCGGGCGCCAAATATTTCAGCGACGCCGTGGTCCCGATCATGGGCGTGACCGGCGGCTCGGCCGGGGGGCGGCTGACCTTCGTGGACCACATCCGCTTCGGATCGGTGACCTTCAACAATTCCTTCCTGCTGATCGCCGATCTTCGGGTGTTCGACCTGTGGGGCCTGGCCGACGAGCCGGCGCTCCTGATCGGCATGAACTTCCTGCGCGCGACCTCGTCGGTGACGATCGACTACAGCCTCAAGGAAGTGCTGTTCCGTCTCGCGGACTTGCGGGTGGCCAGCCGGGCCTGAACGGGCAGGGGAAACGTGGCAGGTCGCGGGCGTCACCAGACCAGCGGAATGACGGCCCAGGTCCGCCGCCGATGGCTTTCGAATTCCGCGCCGAAGCGCTCGCGCAGCGCGGCCTCCTCGACATGGATGCGCCAGGCATAGGCGATGACCGCCGCGAGCGGCGCGATCAGGGCCGAAACCCAATTGCCCGTCGCCAGGCCGAGACCGGAGAGGAGCAGGATGCCGGCGCTATAGGCCGGATGCCGCAGCAGGCGATAGGGTCCACGCCGCACCAGGCGCTGCCCGTCCAGAAGCTGCACCGAGGTTCGAAAGAATGCGCCCAAGGTCAGCACCGCCCAGATGTAAAGCAGCAGCCCGATCCAGATCAGCGCCATCGCGGTCGCGAACACCGGCTCCGCCGGCAAATCGATACGCGCGGACGGCACCAGGGACGGTGCCGCGAAAATGGCGGCATATCCGATCATCGAGATGAGATATATGACGGACTTGCTGCCGCGGTCGCGCATATCGCCGCGCGGCGCGCCCCGTTCGCGGCTCTGCACCCAGGCGGTCGAAGCGAAAAACACGACGAAGGTTGCCCAGTAGACGGCGCTCCATAAGGGGTGCTCGTTGAAGAGGTAATCCGGAACGACGGCGTGCATGCCTGCCCTCCTGCAAGGCGAGAAAAACCCTACTGCGCTGCGATCTTCGCGTCGGGCGTGCCGGAGAGATCGTAATCCCCGGGGTTGGGCACCCGCGTCGCGCTCCAGTAATCGACCAGCGGCCACGGCCAGTTCTGCGATACGCGGCCCTTGGCGTTCTTGTACCAGCTCGTGACCTGCGGCGCGCCCCAGGCCATCTTCGCGTTCATCGCATCGACCCTTTCGTTGAAGGCATCGTGCACGTCGCGCTTGACCTCGATGGCGCTCGCGTTCGATCGCAGCAGCAGCTCCAGCAGGCCCTGGATATAGCGCATCTCGCATTCCGAGAAGAAGATGATCGAGCCGTTGACCACGATGTTCGTGTTCGGCCCGTACATGATGAACAGATTGGGGAAGTTCGGCACCGCGACGCCCAGATAGGCGCGCGCGTCGCCGGCCCATTGCGCGTGCAGGTCGATGCCGCCCTTGCCCGTGAAGCGCATTGGTTCGAGGAACTGGCTGGCGGTGAAGCCGGTGCCGTAGATGATGACATCGACGGGGAATTCGCGGCCGTCCTCGGTCTTGAGGCCCGCCGGCGTGATCTCTTCGATCTTCGCGGTCACGGTCTCGACATTGGGCCGCTTGAGCGCGGCCAGCCACACCCCGTTGTCGCGCACGCTGCGCTTGCCGCCCGGCGGATAGCTGGGCGTCGCCGCGTCTTGCAGGTCGGGCCGGCCGTCGAGCTGGGCGCGCGTGTACTGTGTCAGCATTTCGCGCAGCATGTCGTTCATCGCGCCGACCGAATCCTTGCGCGCCGTCCAGGCGGGATCGGACTTGACGAATTCATAGATGCCGTCGGTCAGCATCCACCAGAGCCAGAAGCGATACCATTTCGCGTAGAAGGGAACGTGCTTGAGCAGCCACTTTTTCCCCTCATCGACCTTGTCGTGGTAATTGGGCGTCGGCCCCAACCACGGCGCGTTGCGCTGGAACACCGTGAGCTGCGCGACGTCCGGCGCGATCTCCGGCACGAACTGGAAGGCGGACGCGCCGGTGCCGATCACCGCGACTCGTTTGCCTTTGAGATCGACGGAATGATCCCAGGTCGCCGAGTGGAAGGATTTGCCCTGGAAGGTCTCGATCCCTTCGATGTCAGGCAGGCGCGGGCGCGACAGCTGGCCCACCGCGGTGATCACCGCGTTGGAGACGATGGTCTCCTCCGCGCCGTCGGCGCCGCGCAGGCGCGTCTTCCACAGCGCGCGGGATTCGTCATAGGTCGAGTCGATCACTTCGGTCTGGAAGCGGATGTGCGGCCGCAGATCGTATTTGTCGGCGACGCCCTGAAAGTATTTCCACAGCAGCGGCTGGGTCGAGAAATGATAGGGCCAGTCGTGGTTGGGCTCGAAGGAATAGGAATAGAGATGGTTGGGATTATCGACGCGGCAGCCGGGATAGGCATTGACCATCCAGGTGCCGCCGACGTCGGCGTTCTTCTCGACCACGACGTAGTCGATGCCGCTCTGTTTCAAACGGATCGCCGCCAGCAGGCCCGACATGCCGGCACCGACGATCAGCACCTTGAAGTCGCGCTTTGCGCTGGCGGGCAGGGCTTCGAGACTCTGCACCGCCTTGGCGTCGCCGCCCTCCAGCGCCAGTTCCTCGCGCAGGAACGGGACATAGTGTTCCGGAATCGCCGCGCCCGAGACGAAATTCATCAGCTTACGGACGGTCTCGGAAGAGGGTTGCGGCGGCATCGCGGCGCCGTCGCGCAGCGCCTTGAGCGCCGTCAGCGCCCGCGCCTTGGTGGCTTCGCGCTGCTCCGCCGTCAGCCCGCCCTGGCCGTCGCCGAAGAAGTCGTAGACCGGCTTGATGTCGCCCGTGACCAGGCTCTCGTCGCCGGTGACGTGCACCAGCGCCGCGATCAGGCTGGGCAGATGCGCCTGTTCGACGGCGTCTTTGATCGCGTCGTCGCCTTCCGTGATCGGCGCTTCGGCCATGGCTTCTCTCCCGGATTTTTCGCAAGCTTAGCGTGGCCGCCGCGTCCAAGGCGAGGGCGGTGCCGCTACGTCAAGGCGCGGTCGGCTTCGAGAATCTTGAATTGCCGCGCCGGGTCGTCCTGCCTTTGCCGAACGCCGCTGCGCGTGGTGAAGGCGCCGTCCCGCGCATATTGCAGGATATAGGCCTTGCGCACCGAGCCGGCCTCCAGGTTGGGACCGGTGCGATGCGGCGCCAGTGAGGAGAACGCGATGACGTCGCCGGCGCGCGCCGGCACGCAGACCGCTTCGGGAACCTGTTCCAGGCATTTGAACCCCAGTGGCGTCAGCCAATGGGCCAGGGTGCCGCGTCTGTGCCAGCCCGGCGCGATCCAGGGGCAGCCGTTCCGGTCATCGACATCGGCCAGGGGAATCCACAGCGTCAGATATTGCTGCGGCTCGATGAAGGTGTAGCCGTTGTCCTGGTGCCAGGGGAATTCCTGGGCCTTGCCGGTTTTCTTGTAGACCGACTGGTCCCAATAGAGGCGGACGTCGTCGCCGACCAGGTCGCGGCAGATGTCGGCGATCTTGCGATGCGCCGCGAAGCGCCGCAGCACGTCGGACTTTGTGACGATATGCGTGGTGAAGGTGATGACGTCGGCCTCGGAGATCGAGATGCGCCCGCCCTGTTCGCGCAGGTAAGCCTCGCCCGCCTGTTCCAGCGGGTCGATGGCGGCGGCGACGGCCGCGATCTCGGCCGCCGTGAACACCTTGTCGAGCTTGCAGAAGCCTTGGGCGTCGAACTGCGCATATTGCGCGGAGGTCAGCGCGTGCAGCCGCTCCGGTGCTGGCATCGACCAGGCGAAGTCCCGGCTGAGCGCATGCGGCTTGATCTCGCGGACGGCTGCGGACATCTCAGCCTCGCGTGTAGGTCACGCCGCCATCGACGATGATCGTCGAGCCCACGACATAGTCGCCGGCGCGGCTGGCGAGGAAGATCGCCGCGCCCGCCATGTCCTCGGTCGTGCCGATGCGGCGCGCCGGGATCACCTTCGAGATCGCCTCGGCATGGTCGCGCGCCTCGCGGTTCATGTCCGAGGCGAAGGCGCCCGGCGCGATCGCGGTCACCGCGATGTTGTCGCGGATCAGCCGCATCGCCATGCGCTTGGTCAGATGGATCAGGCCGGACTTCGACGCGGCATAGGAATAGGTTTCCTGCATGTTGACCGAAATGCCATCGACGGACGCGATGTTGATCACCTTGGCCAGCCGCGCCTTGGAGCCGGCGGCGCGCAGGGCGCCGTGCAGGGCCTGGGTCAGGAAGAACGGCGTCTTGACGTTCAGGTCCATGACCTTGTCCCAGCCGCTTTCCGGGAATTCGTCGAAATCCGCGCCCCAGGCGGCGCCGGCATTGTTCACCAGGATGTCGAGCTTGCTCTCGTGCTTGAGATAGGCCTCGGCCATCGCCTTGGCCCCGTCCGCGCCCGAGGCGTTCGAGGTGATCGCAATGCATGGCCCGATCTTGGACAGTTCCGTCGCCGTCTCCTCCAGCGCGCCGCCCTTGCGCGCCGAAATATAGACCTTGGCGCCCTGATGCAGGAACCCTTCGGCGATCATCTTGCCGATGCCGCGGGAACCGCCGGTGATCAGCGCCACTTTTCCCGCGAGCGAGAACAAATCCTTCATTGTCGTCTCCCGATAGCTGTTGCGGCGATCTATTCGCCATCCGCTGTTGCTGTCAAACCGCGCGCTGGCTAAGAGAGGGACTGGATTTTGGGGTTCTGGGGATGGCTGATCCCGAATTGCTGCGCCTGCGCGACAGCATCGACAATATCGACGCCGCGCTGATCCATCTGCTGGCGGAGCGTTTCAAATGCACCCAGGCGGTCGGCGAGTACAAGGCAACGCAGGGTCTGCCCCCCGCCGATCCCGGCCGCGAGGCGCAGCAGATCGCCCGCCTGCGCCAGCTCGCCGACAACGCCAAGCTCGATCCGGATTTCGCGGAGAAATTCCTCAACTTCATCGTCACGGAAGTCATCCGCCATCACGAAGCGATCCGGCGGCAGCGCGGCTGAGCGGGCGGAACTGGGCGTTCCGCCGCGTAAGGCCGCCCTTGAAGGCGGGCGCGCGGTGGCTATCATGCTGACAAAATGTCGATAAATGCGGGAGCCGCCGATGGACCTGACCTTTTCGCCCGAAGAAGAAGCCTTCCGCCAGGAGGTCCTAGCCTTCATCGCCGAGGCCAAGACGCAGCTGCCCAAGAATCTGGGCGCGCCAGAAGCGGCGACGCGGACCAAGGAGGATTACCTCGCCTGGCACAAGCTTCTGTTCAAGAAGGGCTGGGTTGCCCCGCTCTGGCCCAAGCAATATGGCGGCACCGGCTGGACGGTGACGCAGCGTTACATCTTCAACGAAGAGGTCGCCGCCGCCGGCATGCCGGTGACGCTGCCCTTCGGCCTCAGTATGGTCGCGCCGGTGATCTTCACCTTCGGCAGTGACGAGCAGAAGCAGACATATCTGCCGCGCATCCTGTCGGGCGAGGATTGGTGGTGCCAGGGCTATTCCGAGCCGGGCTCGGGCTCCGATCTCGCCTCGCTCCGCACCAAGGCGGTACGCGAGGGCGATTTCTACATCGTCAACGGCCAGAAGACCTGGACCACGCTGGCGCAGTTCGCCGACTGGATCTTCTGCCTGGTGCGCACCGATTCCAACGTCAAGCAGCAGGAAGGCATCACCTTCCTTTTGATCGACATGAAGACGCCCGGCATCACCGTCAAGCCGATCATCGTGCTCGACGGCGCGCACGAAGTGAACGAGGTGTTCTTCGACAATGTGAAGGTGCCCGTCGCCAACCGCGTCGGCGAGGAGAACAAAGGCTGGACCTACGCCAAGTTCCTGCTGGTCAACGAGCGCTCCGGTATCGCCCGCGTCGCCGGTTCGAAGAAGGCGGTGGCGCGGCTGAAGGAAATCGCGCGCGCCGAGACGCTCGACGGCAGGCCGCTGATCGAGGACGAGGACTTCGCGCGCAAGGTCGCCGATCTGGAGATCGATCTGGCGGCGCTGGAATTCACCGAGCTGCGCACGCTGGCCGCCGAATCCCAGGGCCACAATGCCGGCCCGGAAAGCTCGATCCTCAAGATCCGCGGCACCGAAATCCAGCAGCGCATCACCGAACTGACGGTCGAGGCGATCGGCTATTACGCCTATCCCAACGAGCGCATGCTCGGCTCCAACGAGTTCATCGGGCCGGACTATGCGCTGGGGGAAGCCGGGCACTATTTCAACATGCGCAAGGCCTCGATCTACGGCGGCTCGAACGAAATCCAGCGCAACATCATCGCGAAGGCGGTGCTGGGGCTTTAGAGAATTTCCTCCCCCGCATGGCGGGGGAGGGGACCCGCGAAGCGGTGGAGGGGGTGGCCCCCTCGTGCATACGCTGGCGCTATGCACCGCTGCGCTCGACACCTTCCCCGCTGCGTGGGGAAGGATCAAAGGAAACGACCATGGATTTCTCCTTCACCGAAGAGCAGACGCTGCTTCGCAACTCCGTCTCGAAATATCTCGCCGACACCTACAAGTTCGAGCAATGGCGCAAATTCACGCGCAGCGATGCCGGGCGCGATCCGAACCACTGGAAGCAGTTCGCCGAACTCGGCCTCTTCGCCGCGGCGCTGCCGGAGGAATATGGCGGCCTGGGCGGCGGCCCGGTCGATAGCCTCGTCATCATGGAAGAATTCGGCAAGGCGCTCGTGATCGAGCCCTATGTGCCGACCGTCGTGATCGGCGGCGGCGTCCTCAAACATGGCGGCGACGCGGCGCAGAAATCCGAATGGCTGCCCAGGATCGCGGCCGGCGAGACCATGATGGCCTTCGCCTTCGCCGAGCCCAAGGGCCGCTACAATCTCGCCGATCTTGCGACCACCGCGAAGAAGCAGGGTGCCGGTTATGTCCTGAACGGCCAGAAAGCCGTCGTGCTCGGCGCGCCCTGGGCCGACATGCTCATCGTGACCGCGCGCACGTCCGGCGGTCCGCGCGAGAAGAGCGGCGTCAGCGTCTTCCTGGTCGACAAGAAGGCCAAGGGCGTGGCGGTCCGCGACTATCCGACCGTCGATTCGCTGCGCGCGTCCGAGGTCACTTTCGAGAATGTCGAACTGCCGGCGGCGTCGCTGATCGGCCCGCCCGATCACGGCCTGCCGTTGATCGAACGCGTCGTCGATGAGGCCATCGCCGCGATCTGCGCCGAGGCCACGGGCTGCATGAAGGTGCTGGTCGATACCACGGTCGAATATTCCAAGACGCGCAAGCAGTTCGGCGTGCCGATCGGCAAGTTCCAGGCGCTGCAGCACCGCATGGTCGATATGTTCGTGCAGTACGAGCAATCGGTCTCGATCGCGCTGATGGTGACCCTGAAGCTCGGCGAAAGCGATGCGGAGCGCGCCAGGGCGGCCTCGGCCGCGAAGGTCACCATCGGCAAGGCCGGCCGTTTCGTCGGCCAGCAGGCGGTCCAGATCCATGGCGGCATCGGCATGACCGACGAGCTCAATGTCGGCCACTACTTCAAGCGGCTGACGCTGATCGATACGCTGTTCGGCAATACCGACCATCACCTGAAGCGCTACGCCGCGCTGGGCTGACGGATTAGCTGGCTGCTCTCAATCGCCTGCGCGCGCGCTCGGGCGGCAGGACGATCGTGATCCGCGTGCCCCGGTTCGGCGTGCTGTTGAGCATGACGTAGCCGCCATGGGCCTCGGCCAGGCCCTTGACGATCGGCAGGCCGAGTCCGGTGCCCTTGTCCGCCAGGATGGCGTCGTGGCGGCCCTGTCCGAAACTTTCGAACACCTTGGCGTGCTCTTCCGCGGCGATGCCGATGCCGGTGTCGTCGAGACCGAAGGCGAGCGAGCCCTCGGGCAACACGCCGGCAAAGGCGGTGACGCGACCGCCGGGCGGGGTGAACTTGATGGCGTTCGAAGACAGATTGACGAGAATCTGGCGCAGCGCGCGCTCGTCGCCGAGAAGATTGGGGAAAGAGCGCTCCACATGCACGGCGAACGAGACGCCGCCGGCGATCGCTTTGGCGCCCATCATCTTCGCCGTGTCGTCCATCAGCACGCGCAGGTCGATCTCGCTTTCGCGAAGGACCAGCCGGCCGGCCTCGATCTTGGCGAGATCCAGTATGTCGTTGATCAGCGACAGCAGATGCTCGCCCGAGCCGTGGATATAGCCGGCATACTCCGAATATTGATCGATCGCGGATGGTCCCATCGCCCGGGTGCTGATGATCTCCGAGAAGCCCAGAATGGCGTTCAGCGGCGTGCGCAGCTCATGGCTCATATTGGCGAGGAAGGCGGACTTCGCCTGGCTCGCAAGTTCGGCGCGCTCGCGGGCGCCGTCCGATTCGTCCTTCGCGGCCTTCAGTCCGTCGATCAGTCCTTCGCGTTCGTGTTCCAGCCGCAGCATGCGTTCGCGCGTCAGATAGTTCGATATCAGATGCGTGCGCATGATCGCCCAGAACGCCACCGCGATGATCGAAAGAACCCAGCCATTGTGCTGCCCGCCCGCCAGCGGCATCGCCGTCAGCGTCAGCAGATAGGCGGGCATCGGCGCGACGGCCGTCGCCAGGTGATAGCCGCCCATGGCGCTCCATCCGGCGAGCGAGCAGGCGAGCGCGGTGAACAGGATGGCCTCGCTGCTGACATTGCCAGGGATGTACAGATCGTAGGCCATGCCGCACCACATGATGCTGAACAGCAGGGTGATGCGCGCCATAGCGCGGGCGCGGCGGCCGACGTCCCGGCGCGAGTGATCGGCGTGCCTTTGCAGGTGGTGGTGATAGAGCTCGCTCAGAATTCCCCCGACGATCAGAAGGACGGGCCAGACCGCCAGCCGCCACAGCGGCAGCGCGCCATATTCGGTCACGCTCAGAAGCGCGGCGACCACTGGCATCGCATAGAGATTGCCCAGCGTGGCGCTGCGCGCCATCGCGAGCTGGTCGTCGATGAGCTTGACCTCAGGGGCTTCTTTGGGCGCGAGCGAGCGGCGGATCGCGCCGGCAAAGTCCGCCACGGCCGCCGACGCCTGTCTTGCCGTGGTGGCAACAAATGCCAACGGACATCCCCGTGCGAGTTCTTCCTGGCCGCCAGGATGGACCCGCACCCGTTAATGGAGTTTTTCGCCGTGCAACCGCATGCTTGGTAAATTCGCCTTCACCATGGCCTCTTTCGCTGCGCGCGCCCGCGCCGTCTCAGGACGCGATGGCCAGCGGCGACACGACGCGACCGGCAGGCAGGGTGACGGTGACCGTCGTTCCCTCGCCGATCCGGCTTTCCAGCGCGATGCGGCCGCCATGGGCTTCCACCAGGCCCTTGACGATGGGCAGGCCGAGGCCCGTACCCTTGTCGGCCGTGGCGATGTCGTGGCGGCCCTGGCCGAAATTCTGGAAGACGTGGTCTTGATCTTCGCGCGCGATCCCAACGCCGGTGTCGGTGATGCCGAAGCGGATGCCGCCATCGGCCTCGCGCCTGGCGAAGGCGACGATGCGGCCGCCGCGCGGGGTGAACTTCACGGCGTTCGACAGAAGGTT
>DASWOE010000052.1:0-7838 GCA_036398875.1 Rhizomicrobium sp. | reverse complement strand
CGGGACCAGCACGATATCGGGATGCGAGACGGCGACGCCGCCGAACGACAGCGCCTTGAACGGATATCCGTAGGACGAGGGCGGATCCTCCTTGTCGTCAGGCTGCAGGTCCGGGCTTTTCTCATCGATATCGAACAGGCGCCGCATCATTTCGAGACTCGCAACGGTACGGCCGGCGCCGGTGTCCAGCATTGCGTCGATGCTTTTTCCATCGACCTGGACCGTGACCTGGATGTGCCCGTCTTTATCGATCTTGATCGGGATCTCGGCCAGTTCGGCCGCCGGGGCCCAATAGTCGATCTTGCCCGCGCATCGGTCGGGCGAAAACAGATTGAGCGCGGCATTGGCGAAATCGAACTCGACGTCGAAAGAGCGCAAGACGTCCGCCGCCAGCACGCCGTCGAAGCCGACGGTATGCGGCTGCACCGCAAAGCGGAACTTATCTGCCTTCATCCCACCGAGCGCGACGTCATGAGCGACGGCATATTTGGAAATCGTCGTGCCGCCGAATTGCTCGAGATAGCGGCCATTTCCGAACGGATCGACCTCCATCTTCTCCGCAGTCACGATGTCCGTATCGAGCGAGGTCAACGCGCCACCGGTATCGACCAGCATATCGGCCTTGCGACCGCCGACGGTCATGGGGACCGTGACAAGGCCCGCAGCTTCGATCGACATGTCGAGAGACGCCACGCGCTTGAGCACGCAATTCCCATCCGCCAGAGCGGGCGTGACCGACAACGCCAACGCGGCGAGAACCCTATGCACGCATCCTCCGATCAATGCGGGCGCCCGAGCTCGACGGTGGCCGACATCCGTTCGATGAACCCCTTGGGGCAGCCGGCCGCAGCCCGCTGCAGCAATTCCCTGGCGCCCGTCTCGTCATGGTGCGCGAGGCGCCATTCGCCGATGTAGAAATCCGATTCGCACTGCCGCAAAGGCCGCGACGCCGATTCACCGCCGGCGACCGCGTCTGCGACCTCCCGCTCCTGAGACCGGCCAGCATAGAATCGGACCAATGCTTGCGGCCAGGCGTCGTTCAAGCCGCGCGTCAGATCCTCCAATCTGCCCTGGTCAAAGCTGCCCAAGCGCAGCTGCGCCAGCGAGAGCCAGAGAAAATAATACCCCCGCGTACCGTCCAGCTGCGTCGCCTTTGCGAGGTCTTCGGCGGACGCGGAAAAGTCGGCGGCCAGCCAATCGGCCCGCCCGCGCGCATCGTACAACGCGGCGCTCGGATGAAGAGCGATGAGGGTCTTGAAATCAGCAATGGCGGCCGGGAAGTCCTGAAGACATTCATATAGCAAAGCCCTGTCGGTAAGGGCCGGCGCATAGCCGGGCCTTATCTTGAGCGCGGCGTTCTCGTCCGACAGTCCGGCGGAACAATCGTCCTTGGAATAATAGGCCCAGCTTCGACCGAAATAGGCCGCCGCGACCAGGCTCGGCTTGAGATCCCCGGCGCCGAGCGCCGCCGTCAGCGACTTGATCGCGGCATCATATTGATCTCGCGACAATGCGCTCTCGCCCTCGGCGAAGTCGTCGTAGCTGGCGCCCCGCGCTTCCGCGAGACCAAGCGCCAGCCACAGCAGCAAGGCGGCGCGAAACAAGCCTCGCATGATCTTCCCCGAACAGACGCCCAGTCTAGAAGAGGAAAGACGAGATCGCAATATTCGGCAGTCTTCGACCTTCCTATGCCGCGTCCTTGGCGCGGGGGTCGTAGTTGAGGAGCGGGCCGAGCCAGCGTTCGGCGGTCGCCCGGTCCCAGCCCTTGCGCCGGGCATAGTCATCGACCTGGTCGCGCTCGATCTTGCCGACGCCGAAATAGCGGCTTTCGGGATGCGAATAATAGAAGCCGCTGACGGACGAACCGGGCCACATCGCATAGCTCTCGGTGAGCTTGACCCCGATCCTGTCTTCGGCGTCGAGCAGCTTGAACAGCGCCGCCTTCTCCGAATGTTCCGGCTGGGCGGGATAGCCGGGCGCCGGGCGGATGCCGCGATAAGTCTCGGCGATCAGCTCGTCATTGCCGAGCGCCTCGTCCGGCGCATAGCCCCAGAACTCGCGGCGCACGCGCGCATGCATGCGCTCGGCGAAGGCCTCGGCCAGGCGGTCGGCGAGCGCGCTGAGCAGGATGGCGGAATAGTCGTCGTGACCGTCCTTGAACGCCTTGGCGCGCACGTCCTCGCCGATGCCGGCGGTGACGACGAAGGCGCCGATGTAATCGTCCACGCCCTTCGGCGCGATGAAATCGGCCAGCGCCATGTTGGGACGGTTGTTCTCCCGGCTCATCTGCTGGCGCAGCGTGTGCAGCACGGCGATGGGGAATTTGCGCGCCTTGTCGCCATAGACCTGGATGTCGTCGTCGCCGACCGAGTTGGCCGGGAAGAAGCCGACCGCGGCGCGCGCCGTGACCCATTTCTCGTCCACGATCTTGCGCAGCATCGCGCGCGCATCGGCATAGAGGTTGCGCGCCACCTCGCCGACCTTGTCGTCGCCGAGGATGGCGGGGAATTTTCCGACCAGCTCCCAGGTCTGGAAGAAGGGCGACCAGTCGATGTAATCGACGAGCTCGGCCAGGTCGTAATCGTCGTAGATGCGGGTGCCGAAGAATTTCGGCGCCGGCGGCACATAGGCCTTCCAGTCGAGCTTGAGCTTGTTGACCCGGGCCTGGGTCAGCGTCAGCCGCCGTTCCGGGGCGCGCTGGGCGGCGTGCTTCTTCGCGATGTCCTCATATTCGCGGCGCACCTCGGCGACGAAATCGGTCTTCTGCGTCTTGGAGAGCAGGCTGGAGGCGACGCCGACGGCGCGGCTGGCGTCGGTGACATAGATCGTCTGGCCGCGGCGATAGCCGGGATCGATCTTGACCGCGGTGTGCACGCGGCTGGTGGTGGCGCCGCCGATGAGAAGGGGGATGTCGAAGCCCTGGCGCTCCATCTCAGACGCGACATGCACCATCTCGTCCAGCGAGGGCGTGATCAGGCCGGACAGGCCGATGATGTTGGCGCCGAGCTCGCGCGCGGTGTCGAGGATCTTCTGCGCCGGGGTCATGACGCCCAGATCGATCACCTCATAGCCGTTGCACTGGAGCACGACGCCGACGATGTTCTTGCCGATGTCGTGGACGTCGCCCTTGACGGTGGCCATGACGATCTTGCCGGCGGGTTCCTTGGTATGGTTCTTGGCCTGCTCCGCCTCCATGAAGGGCAGCAGATAGGCGACCGCCTTCTTCATCACGCGGGCGGACTTCACCACCTGCGGCAGGAACATCTTGCCCGAGCCGAACAGGTCGCCCACCACGTTCATGCCGATCATCAGCGGACCTTCGATGACGTCGAGCGGGCGGGTCGCGGCGGCGCGCGCCTCTTCGGTGTCCTCGGCGACGAAGGTATCGATGCCGTGGACCAGCGCATGGGTGATGCGCTCGCCGACCGGCAGCTTGCGCCATTCGGCGTCGGCCACCGCGGCGACGGAGCCGTCGCCCTTGTAGCGCTGCGCCAGGGTGAGGAGGTTCTCGGTGGCGTTCGGCGTGCGGTTGAACAGCACGTCCTCGATGCCCTCGCGCAGCGGCGTCGGGATGTCCTGATAGACCGCGAGCTGGCCGGCATTGACGATGCCCATGTCCATGCCCGCCTTGATGGCGTGGAACAGGAAGACCGAGTGCATCGCCTCGCGCACCGGATCGTTGCCGCGGAAGGAGAAGGAGAAGTTGGAGAGGCCGCCCGAGATGTGGCTGTGCGGGCATTCGCGGCGGATGACTTGCGTCGCCTCGACGAAGGCCTTGCCGTATTCGTTGTGCTCCTCGATGCCGGTGGCGACGGCGAAGATGTTGGGATCGAACACGATGTCCTGCGGCGCGAAGCCGACGGTCTCGGTGAGGATCTTGTAGGCGCGCTTGCAGATCGCGATCTTGCGCTCCGTGCTGTCGGCCTGGCCCTGCTCGTCGAACGCCATGACGACGACGGCGGCGCCGAAGCGCAGCACTTCGCGGGCGCGCGACACAAACGCCTCTTCGCCCTCCTTCAGGCTGATCGAATTGACGATCGCCTTGCCCTGGCAGCATTTGAGGCCGGCCTCGATCACGCTCCATTTGGAGCTGTCGATCATCAGCGGCACCCGCGCGATCGCCGGCTCGCCGGCGATCAGGTTGACGAAACGGGTCATCGCGGCCTCGGAATCGATCAGGCCTTCGTCCATGTTGATGTCGATGATCTGGGCGCCGTTCTCGACCTGGCCGCGCGCGATCTGGAGCGCCGCCTCGTAGTCGTTGGCGGCGATCAGCTTCTTGAACTTGGCCGAGCCGGTGATGTTGGTGCGCTCGCCGACATTGACGAAGTTGAGCTCGGGCGTGAGCGTGAAGGGCTCCAGCCCGGACAACCGCATGTATTTCGCCGGCTGCGGGATGGCGCGCGGCGGCAGGTCCTTCACGAGGCGGCCGAATTCGCGGATATGCTCGGGCGTGGTGCCGCAGCAGCCGCCGACGATGTTGACGAGGCCGGAGCGGGCGAATTCCTCGATCAGCCCGCCCATGTTTTGCGGGCTGTCGTCATAGCCGCCGAACTCGTTGGGCAGGCCGGCATTGGGATGGGCGCTGACCAGCGTGTCGGCGACGCCGGCAAGCTCGGCGAGATAGGGGCGCAGCTCCTTGGCGCCCAGCGCGCAGTTGAGGCCGACCGCGAAAGGCTTGGCGTGGCGGATCGAGTTCCAGAACGCTTCGGGCGTCTGGCCGGTCAGGGTGCGGCCGGACAGGTCGGTGATGGTGCCGGAAATCCAGATCGGCAGGCGCAGGCCGAGCTCGTCGAAGGCCTCTTCGATCGCGAAGATCGCGGCCTTGGCGTTCAGCGTGTCGAAGATCGTCTCGATCATCAAGACGTCGGAGCCGCCCTTGATCAGGCCCAGCGTCGCTTCCTTATAGGTGCGGCGCAGGTCGTCGAAGGTGATGTTGCGGAAGGCGGGATCGTTGACGTCGGGCGAGATGCCGGCCGAGCGGTTGGTGGGCCCGAGCACGCCGGCGACGAAGCGCGGACGGTCGGCGGTGGCGGCCTCGTCGCAGATCTCGCGCGCGAGCCTGGCGCCTTCGTAGTTCAACTCGCCGACCAGATGTTCGAGGCCGTAATCGGCCTGGCTGGTTTCGGTCGAGGTGAAGGTGTTGGTCTCCAGGAAGTCGATGCCGGCGTCGAGATATTGCCGGCCGATCTCGCGGATGACGTCGGGGCGGGTCAGCGTCAGCAGATCGTTGTTGCCCTTGAGGTCGGATTTATGGTTGCCGAAGCGCTGGCCGCGGAAATCGTCCTCGGTGAGGCGATAGCCCTGGATCAGCACACCCCAGGAGCCGTCGAGCAGCAGGATGCGTTTCTTGGCTTCTTCGGCGAGCCAGGCGAGACGGGCGGTGCGGTCAAAGGTCATGTGCGGTCCTGATCCTCCCCCCGCTTGCGGGGGAGGTGCTGGGTGAGCGAAGCGAACGAAGCGAAGGAGGCGGACGCTGCCGCCGCCCCCTCCACCGCTGCGCGGGAGAGGATCGAAAAAACTTGCCTCATGCCGCTTTCTCCAGCGGCACAAGCCCCATGATGCGGCAGGCGGCGTAGGCGAGGTTCGCCTGGTTGAGCGTGTAGAAATGGAACTGCGAGAAGCCGCGGGCGCGCAGCTCGTGCACCTGCTCGGCCAGCACGGCGGCGGCGACGATGCGGCGGGTCTCGACGTCCTCGTCTAGACCCTCATAGGCCCGATTCAGCCAGGCGGGGATGGCGGCGCCGGCGCGGCCCGCCATGCGCTCAACCCCGCGGAAGGCGGTGGTCGGCATGATGCCGGGCACGATCGGGATGTGGATGCCGGCGGCGGCGGCCTTGTCGCGGAAGCGCGCGACATAATCGTTGTAGAAGCAGAACTGGCCGAGCGCCCGCGTCGCGCCGGCATCGACCTTGCGCTTCAGGAGTTCGATGTCGTGCTCGAAGTTCGGCGAATCCGGATGCGCCTCGGGATAGAAGGAGACGCTGATCTCGAACGGCGCGACGGAGCGGATCGCCTGGATCAGATTGGGAGTCGAGGCGTAGCCGTTGAGGTGCGGGCGATAGCTGCCGCTCATGTCGGGCATGTCGCCGCGCAGGGCCACGATGTGGCGGATGCCGGCATCCCAATATTGCGAGACGATCTCCTTGATCTCGTGCCGCGAATGGCCGACGCAGGTCAGATGCGCGGCGGGCTTGAGGCTGGTCTCGTCGACGATGCGCTTGACGGTGGCATGGGTGCGCTCGCGCGTCGTGCCGCCGGCGCCATAGGTGACCGAGACGAAGGTCGGCGCGATGGGTTCGAGGCGGCGGATCGATTTCCACAGCGCCTCCTCGGCTTCCGGCGTGCGCGGCGGCGAGAATTCGAAGCTGACCGAGATCGGCCTTGTGTCGGAGACCAGTTCCTGCAGGCTCATGCGGCTTCCGCCTTGGCGTTGGATGATTTCTGGGCGAGCCAGATCTTGACGATGAGTTTGTCGGCGCCGGCGGCGCGCGGCACGATGGTCTCGCCGGTCAGCGATTTCAGCCCCGCGGCGCCCTGCCAGCCATGGATCTCGCGGTCGGAGAAGCCGAGCCGGCGATGGGCGTAGTCGTCGCGCAGGAATTCCAGGCTGTGCGGCGCGAAATCGGCGATCAGCAGATGGCCGCCGGCGCGCAGCACGCGCGCGGCCTCGACCACCGCGGCCTGGGGATCGTCGAGATAGTGCAGCACCTGGTGCAGCAGCACCGCATCGAAGCCCGAAAGCGCGTTGCCGGTGGGGAACGGCAGGCGGTAGATGTCGCCGAGCCGGACCTGGGCATGATGGATGCCGGCGCGGGCCAGGCGGTCGCGCGCGATGGCGAGCATTTCGGGGCTGACGTCGATGCCGACGGCGCGCTTCACATGGGGGCTGAGCAGTTCCAGCATGCTGCCCGTGCCGGTGCCGGCATCGAGCAGCGAATCCATCGGCTGGGCGGCGATGTGGCGGACGATGGCGGCCTCCACATCCTTGTCCGGCGCGTGCAAAGCGCGGATGCGCTCCCATTCCGCGGCATTGGCCTTGAAGAAGGCGGCGGCCTCGGCGGCGCGGGCCTCGCGCGCCTGGGCCAGGCGCTTCATGTCGGCCTCCTGCGGCGCGGCGATGGCGGCGATGGCGGTGCCGAGATCGGCGCCCTGGCCGCGGTCGGCGGCGCGGTAGAACACCCAGCTTCCCTCCTTGAAGCGCTCGATCAGCTGGGCCTCGGTCAGCAGCTTGAGATGGCGCGAGACGCGCGGCTGGCTCTGGCCGACGATATCGACCAGCTCGCTGACCGTGAGCTCGGCCTGGCGCAACAGCAGCAGGAGCCGAAGGCGGGTGGGATCCCCCGCGGCCCTGAGCATGGCTACCAAGCTGTCCATCAGTTTTACTCCTAGTAGAAAGATATAAACATATCTTTATATGGATATGCAATGGGAAAGCAGGGCTCAGGGCGCGGCTGCGACGCCGGGACAGAGCGCTTGCCGATCTTCCTGCTATAAAGCCGGCCGGTGGGACGGGGCGGAATGGTCGGGGGACGCATCTTGCTGGCAGGATTGGCGGCGCTTGCGCTCGCCGGCTGCGCAGCGCCGACGCCGGAGATGGTCGCCAACAACGATCCCTTCGAGCCGATGAACCGCGACACGCTGGCGCTGAACGGCAAGATCGACCGCTATTTCGTCATCCCGACGGTGGGAATCTATTTCTACCTGGTCAACGACGGCGGCCGGCGCGCGATCCACAACGCGCTGCAGAACATCGCCGCGCCGACCGTGTTCGTGAACGACGTGCTGCAGGGCGAGACGCACCGCGCCGGCCAGACTCTGGCGCGCTTCACCATCAA
>DASWOE010000051.1:0-11027 GCA_036398875.1 Rhizomicrobium sp. | reverse complement strand
GATCGTCTCGTTAAGCGTGATGTTGTAGTACTCGCTGCCGGTCTGGTGGAAATACCAGCCGGCGCCGCGCACCGCGAAGCCATCGACGACCGGCACGTTCACGGCGCCCTGCAGCTCGAGGCGGTCGTAATTGCCGTATTTCGCCGAGGCATAGCCCTCCAGATTGTCCGTGGGCGTCGCATAGACGATGTTGATGGCGCCGCCGACGGCGTCGCGGCCGTAGAGGCCGGCCTGCGGCCCGCGCAGCACCTCGATGCGCGAGATGTCCACCTGCGCGCCGATATTGCTGCGCTGGCCGCCGAAATACAGGCCGTTGCGGTAGAGCCCGAAATTGGGCTCGGCCTGCGCGTCGGCCTGACGGATGCCGCGGATGTTGACATAGGTGTTGAAGTGCTGCGGATCGTCGGGCAGCACCGCGTTCGGGATCTCGGAGATCATCGACTTGATGTCGGTGATGCCGCGATTGCGCAGATCCTCGCCCGAGAGCGCCGTCACCGTCACCGGCGCGTCGAAGATCGATTCCTCGCGCCGCTCGGCGGTCACGATGACCGTCTCGATCCCCGTATCGGTGGCGGCCGCGGCAGCGGTCCAGCCGATGACGGGCGCGCCCGTCAGCAGGGCCGGAAGACCGACGGATGCGAGAAGAAGTCTACGGAGGTTCGAGCCGTTACGCATGTCGTGCCCCTTTTGCGACATATACAGTGTTCATATTCTTCCGAGCGCCGCCGGTGAATGTCAACAATGTTCATATTGCATCCGCGCTACAGACGCCGGAAATCGGCATGCCACAAACCTCGCGCCGCCGCCGGTCGCACCCCGGCGGGCACGGTCGCGGCGCGGATCGCACGCATCCAAGGCAGCAAAACCAGGCCTTTTCGTCACTTCCGCTCGCCGGGCGGTGGAAAGGTTTACGAGTCGGCCGGGGTTGACGATCGACCCTGCGATGCCCTGGCGCAGGGCACATTGCTGCCCTGATAGGCAGCAAAAAATCGTCTTTCGGCGGGCGCGGCGGCGGCGCGGCAATCCTCAAGCGACCGATTGGATCGCCTTGCCGAGCGTGCCGACGATTTCGTCGATCTGCGGATGGCTGACGATCAGCGGCGGCGACAGGGCGACGATGTCGCCGGTGACCCGCACCAGCACGCCCGCTTCGTAGGCCGCCAGGAAGACGTCATAGCCCCGCTTTCCCGGCTCGCTCTCGCGCGGGCTGAGTTCGACCGCGCCGACCAGGCCGATATTGCGGATGTCGATGACGTTGGGATGGTCCTTCAGGCTGTGGACCGCGTCGGCCCAATAGTCGGCCAGCGTCGCGCCGCGCGTGAGCAGACCCTCTTCCTCATATGTATCAAGCGTCGCCAGCGCGGCGGCGCAGGCAAGCGGATGGCCGGAATAGGTATAGCCGTGGAAAAACTCGATGAGATGTTCGGGGCCCTGCACGAAGGCGCCGTAGATCGCGCCGCGCACAAAGGTGGCGCCCATCGGCACGCAGCCGTTCGAAATCCCCTTCGCCGTCACCATGATGTCCGGCACGACACCGAAATAATTGGCCGCGAATGGCGCACCCAGGCGGCCGAAGCCGGTGATCACCTCGTCGAAGATCAGCAAGATGCCGTGCCTGTCGCACAGCGCGCGCAGCCGCTCGAGATAGCCCTTGGGCGGCACCAGGACGCCGGCCGAACCGGCAACCGGCTCCACGATCAGCGCGGCGATGGTCGAGGGATCGTGCAGCGCGATCACCCGCTCGAAATCGTCGGCGAATTCCGCCCCGTATTCCGGCTGGCCGCGGCTGAAGGCGTTGCGCGCCGGATCGTGGGTATGGCGGATGTGATCGACCCCGGGCAACAGCGGGCCGAATGCCTTGCGATTCGACGGCAGGCCGCCGACCGAGATGCCGCCGAAACCGGCGCCGTGATAGCCGCGCTCGCGCCCGATCAGTCGCGTGCGCTGCCCCTGGCCGCGCGCATGGTGATAGGCGAGCGCGATCTTGAGGGCGGTATCGACAGCCTCGGAGCCCGAATTGGTGAAGAAGACATGGGCGAAATCCGGCGGCGCCAGCCCCACAAGCCGGCTGGCCAGTTCGAATTGCAGCGGATGGCCCATCTGGAAGGGCGGCGCATAGTCGAGTTCGGCGATCTGGCGCTGCACCGCCTCGACGATGCGCGGCCGGGCATGGCCCGCATTGACGCACCACAATCCCGCGGTCCCGTCCAGGATCCGGCGTCCGTCCTGGCTGACATAGTACATGTCCTTGGCCGAGACGAGCAGGCGCGGATGGGCCTTGAACTGCCGGTTGGCGGTGAACGGCATCCACAGCGCGTCCAGATCGTTGCGCCCGAACGGCGCGGCGCGCATGGCGGTTGCGGTCATGATGGCCTCTCGCTCCTGCATCCTTGATATAAACAATGTTCATATAGAGTGTCACGCCATTGTATCCGCGGTGCGGGCGCGATTGCACGCCGGATATGAACATCGTACACTTTGCCTGGCGGTTCTGCGGGGTTCTCGGGCATGGCGACGGATAGAGAGAGGGCTGCGCCGTCCCCGCCGCCCACCCTCAGGCAGCTTCTGCTGTTTTCCTTCCCGTCCCTGCCGCATGCCTTCGTCGCGCTGCCGCTCAACATCGTCATCCCATCCTATTTCGCCGCGCACACCGCCGTCACGCTCGGCCAGATCGCGGCGGTCACGAGCCTCAGCCGCCTGCTCGACGCGCTGTTCGATCCGATGATCGGCTTCCTGTCGGACCGCACCCGCGGCGGGCTCGGCCCGCGCAAGCCCTGGGTCCTGGCCGGCGCGCTGGTCTGCGCCATCTCGATCTTCTTCCTGTTCCAGCCGCCGCGGGGCGCGAATTTCGTCTATTACGGCGTGTGGTCGTTCCTGCTCTATTTCGGCTTCACGCTGTTCGAGATCCCTCGCGCCGCCTGGAGCGCGGAGCTCAGCCGCGACTACGTCCAGCGTTCCAAGATCTCCACCTTCGTCGCCGTGTTCAACGTCGCCGGCAGCCTGGTGTTCTGGCTGATGCCGCTGGTGCTGGTGGGGCTGACCGGCACAACCGCCATCACCGGCACGGCGCTGACCGGGATCGCCTGGCTCTACGCCGTGCTGATGCCGGTCGGCATCATCCTGGCGGTGCTGTTCGTTCCGGCGGGCGAGCGCGGACGCGAAAGGCTGGCCACCTTCCGCGAGCTCGGCCGCTCGCTGCGCTCCAACCGGCCCCTGTGGCGTTACTACGCCGCGATGTCGGCCTGGGGGCTCGGCCAGGGCTGCTATCTTTCGGTGATCATCATCTTCCTGACCGACTACATGCAGCTGTCGCAGTATTTTCCCGTCCTGATGATCGCGTTCTTCGCCGTCCAAATCGTCGTGATGCCGCTGTGGCAGCGGATCATCGCCCGCTACGGCAAGCACCGCGTCTGGGCGGCCGCGATGGCGCTGGATGCCCTGACGCGGCCGCTGATCCTGCTGTTCCCGTCCGGCGGCGGCGCCATCGTGCCGCTGTTCGCGCTGGGCGCGCTCAGCGCCTTCCTCAATGCGCCGGCCAATATCGCGCCCGGCGCGATCCTGGGCGATGTGGTCGATTACGACCTGATGAAGTCGGGCGTCAACAAGGCCGGAAACGTCTTCGCGCTCAACACGCTGCTGATCAAGGCCACCATGGCGGTCGGCGCCGGCCTTGCCTTTTGGATGCTCGACGCCTTTCACTACCAGGTCGGCCATGCCAATGGCGGCGCGGCCAATCTCGGCCTGATGATCGGCTATCTCGGCTTTCCGGCGGCGATGTATTTCGTCTCCGCCGCCATCGGCTGGAACTTCCCGATCGACGCCGCCCGGCATGCCATCATCCGCCGCCGCATCGAGCGGCGCGCGGCGTTCGCGCCGGCGGCGGAGTGACCGCAATGACCGCGCGTTTCGCTAGTATAGAGTGACCGCAGTGCGATTCGACGCCGGCACGGCGCCGTTTTTCAGACCGACGGATCCCATCCCGCATGGCGCAAACCAAGACCTCGATCAAGACCAAGCGGTCCTATCACAAGGGCCATGTCGCCCAGGACCTGCTGGCGGCCGCCGCCCGCATCCTCAAGGATGAAAGCGTCGAGGCGCTGTCGGTCCGCCGCCTGGCGCGCGAGGTCGGCGTCACCCCGGCGAATTTCTACAACCACTTTCCGAGCCTGGAGGACGTTCTGCTGACCCTGGCGGCGGAGGGGTTCGACACCATCGCCGCCGACACCCGCCGCAGCATGGACAAGGCCAAGACCCGCAAGGAAGGCCTCATCGAATCCAGCGTCTCCTTCGTGAACTTCGCCATCGCGAACAAGCAGGTGTTCCGCATCATGTTCGGCCAGGTGCCCGACGCGGTCCTGAACGAGAAGTTCCGCATCGCCTCCGACAAGTCCTTCGCCCAGCTGGTGCGCTATATCTACGGCGAGTGGCGCTACGATCGCGACCGTCTGATGGAGACCCATCATCGCGCCGCGGTCGCCTATGCGATGTTCGCGATGGTCTACGGCCTGGCGCGCAACATCATCGAAGACCAGTTCGATTTCGAGACCGGAAGCAAGGCGGAAATCCGCCGCTTCGTCGAAGAGGTCATGCGGACCTATGTCGATGGCACCGCGGCGAAGCTGCTGGCGGATTAGCGATTCAATCCCACGGATAGCTCCAAGGCGCGGCCTGCTCGTACAGCCGCGCCAGCCGCAGCAGGATGTCGTCGCGGTGCCGCCGCGCGGTGATCTGCAACCCGACGGGAAGCCCGTCCGAGGTGAATCCCGCCGGTATCGAGATCGACGGATTCCAGCACGCATTCGCCAGCATGCCGAAGGGCTCGACGCCCGTCTCGCTGGCATCGCGGCCGTCGATCACCTGCGGCGGCGTGCTGTCGGCCGCATAGGGACGGCAGCCGGTGGCGGGCGACAGCAGCAGATCGTAGTCGCGGAAGAAGTCGGCGACCTCGTAATTGAGTTTCTCGACGGTCTTCCAGGCGCCCTTGACGTCGATCTCGGCGCGGCGCTCGCGGATGCGGTTGAGGAAGAACTGCGTGGTCGGGGCAAGCTGGTCGAAACCACCGGGCAGGATGCCGTCGCGGATGAAATCGGCTTCGAGATTGCCGAGATTGAGCGAGCCCCAGGCGCGCAGGATGTTGGTCGGATGGAATTTCGCTGCCGCCTCCACCAGGCCGGCGGCGCCGATCAACGTGTCGGCCGCCTTGCGCGCAAGATCGATCAGCTCCGGCTCGACCACGGCATAGCCGCAATCCGGCGTGAACACGACCTTCATTCCCCGCACGTCGAGAGTCTCGATGACGTCCTCATAGCGATACGGCACCTTGGGCAGCGATTGGCGGTCGCGATCGTCCGGGCCGGCGGCGACGTCGAGATAGCGCGCGGTCTCGGCCACGCTGCGCGTCACCGTGCCGTGCACCGCCCAGTTGGCGAAGCCGTTGACCTTGGCGATGCGGGCATGGCTGGGCTTCAGCCCGACCAGATTGGTGAAGGCCGCCGGCTGGCGGATCGAGCCGCCGCCGTCGGTCGAGGTCGCGAACGGCACCATGCCGGCGGCGACCGCCGACGCCGATCCGCCGCTGGAGCCGCCCGGCGTCATCGCCGGATTCCACGGATTGCGCGTGACGCCCCAGGCTTTCGTGAACGTGGCCGAGTCCATGCCGAATTCCGCCGTCGCGGTCTTGCCGACGACGACGGCGCCCGCCGCGCGCAGGCGCTCGACATGCGGCGAGTCCTTGGTCTTGGGCGGGCTGTCCTTGAGGAAGACGCAGCCCTGCGTGGTCGGATAGCCGACCGTGTCCTCCAGATCCTTCACCCCGAACGGAACCCCGGCGAGCGGCCCGGGGTCGGCGCCGCGCGCGACCCTGGCATCGACCGCCTCCGCGGCGCGAAACGCGGCATCGCGATCCGTCATCACGAAGGCGTTGAGCGCGGGATCGCGCGCATCGATGGCGGCATAGGCGTCGCGCACCATGTCGGCGGCTTTCCATTCGCCGCGGCGCACCTTGTCCGCGATATCCACAAGCGATTTCATGACGGCCTCATTTCAATGCCTTCTCTACATTCTCGCGCAGGCTTTTGGAGATGGCGTCGGTGCCGGCGACACGCTCCAGCGCCGCGCGCATTAAGGCCTGACGCGCCGGATCGTAGCGCCGCCACTGATTGATCTGCGGCATGATGTAATGGCTGCCGCTGCGGCCGAGCTTGTCCATCATCAGGAGCCGGTCGGCGAGAAATTCATAGCCCTTGCCGCTCGGATCGTGGAACGCGACGCGGTTCTGGCGGAAGAAGCCGCCATAGAACAAAAGCGCGCGGGCGGCGTTGTTGAAGTCGAAGGCCGGATGCCGTTCGAGCGCGATGATCCGGTCCACCGCGCCCGGCACGCGCGACAGCGCCTGGGCGTTGAACCATTTGTCGACCACGGTCGAACGGTCCTTCCAGCGTTCGTAGAACCAGCCGAGCGCCTCCTCGCGCGCCGGCACGTCCAGGTGGGTCAACTGGCACAGCGCCTCGAACATGTCGGTCATGTTGCGCGACGTCTTCACCTGCGCCAGCGCCAGCGCCGCGATGTCGGCCTCGCCGCTCGACATCAGCAGATCGAGGATCGCATTCTTGAACCGCCGGCGGGCGATGCCGTCGATGTCCGGAACATAGGCGACGGTCTCGGCATGGGCGCGATAAAACTCGAGCAGCGCGCCGCGGAACCGGGCCGCGATGGTCCGGCGCAGCAGCTGGCGCGCCGCCATGTGTCCGTCGAGATCGATCCGCGCCAACCCTTCGCTCAGCACGGGCTCGTCGGGAAGCGTCAGAAGCTGCGCCCGCGCCAATGTGTCGATATGCGCGGCGTCGAGCACCCGGCCGATGGCGGACAGGAAGCTCTCCGGCACGATCATCGCGCGCCCCGCCGCGCGCTCGGCGGCGAGCGTGCGCACCAGCCGCACGGCCAAGGTTTGCGCCGCGTCCCAGCGTGCAAATGCGTCGGTGTCCGACGCCATCAGCACGGCGAGATCTTCGTCGCTGTGGCCCGCCTCCAGACTCACCGGCGCCGAGAATCCGCGCAGCAAGGAGGGGATCGGCGGCGCCGCGACGCCGTCGAACACGAAAACCTGCTCCGGCCGGGTCAGTTCGAGCACGGCGGTCCCGGTCCGCGCGCCGTCGGCGACGAACGTCAGTTCGCGACCGTCGCGGGCGATCAGACCGGCCCGCACGGGGATGTGGAACGGCGCCTTGTCCGCCTGGCCGGGCGTCGGCGCGCAGCGCTGCGACAGCGTCAGCGTATAGCGGCGCGCCGCCGCGTCATACGCCCCGCGCGCCGCGACCAGCGGACGTCCCGCCTGATGATACCAATGGCGGAACTGGGCGAGATCGCGTCCGGACGCCGCTTCCATGGCTTGCAGGAAGTCCTCGGTCGTCGCGGCGCGGCCGTCGTTCCGGGCGATGTAGCGGTCGAACCCGGCGCGGAACACGGCCGGGCCCAACAGCGCGCGCAGCATGCGGACGACCTCCGCGCCCTTGTCGTAGACCGTGTTGGTGTAGAAATTGTCGATATCGGCATAGCCGTCCGGCTGGATCGGATGCGCCGCCGCGCCCTCGTCTTCCGGAAACTGGTTGCGGCGCAGCTGCTGCACGATCTCGACCCGCCACACGCCGTCGGCCATCTTGTCTTCGATGAAGTGCTGGTCGCGGAAGCGCGTGAGGCCTTCCTTCAGGCAAAGCTGGAACCAGTCGCGGCAGGTGACGCGGTTGCCGGTCCAGTTGTGGAACTGCTCGTGGCCGATGATGCGCTCGATGATGACATAGTCGCCGTCGGTCGTGATTTCCGGATCGGCGACGATGCCGTGCGCCTCGAACAGGTTGAGGCCCTTGTTCTCCATCGCCCCGGCCCAGCCGGTCAGTGCGACGATGTTGAACGTGTCCAGATCGTATTCGAGGCCATAGGTCTCCTCGTCCCAGCGGAAGGAGCGCTTCAGCGCCTCCATCGCGAAACCGCAGCGTCCGATCAGGTCGTGGTCGGCATGGATGGCAAGCGCGACGCGCCGGCCGCTCGCGGTGACATGCGCGTCGCGCAGCACGCCGAAATCGCCGGCCATCACGGCGAAGATGTAGGACGGCTTGGGGAACGGATCGTCCCACACGGCCCAGTGCCGGCCGTCCGCTTCCGTGCCCTGCCCGATCAGATTGCCGTTCGACAGAAGCTGGGGATAGCGCGCGCGTTCGCCGTGCAGCGTAACGCGATATGTCGCGAGCACGTCGGGCCGGTCGGGGAAATAGGTGATGCTGCGAAAGCCCTCGGCCTCGCACTGCGTCGCCAGCTTGCCGCCGAGCTCGAACAGGCCTTGCCGCGTCGTGTTGCGCGCCGGCGCGATGGCGGTGTCGATTTCCAGCTCGAACGTGTCGGGCAGGTCGGCCAGGGTGAGCCCGTCTTCGTCGATCGCATAGCGATTGGCGCCCAGCGTTTCGCCGTTCAGCGCAATGCGCAGCAGTTCCAGCCGCGCGCCGTCCAGGCGCAGCGGCGCCGAAACCGGCGTGCCCGCGGCCCGGCGGATGCGCAAGCGGCTTTTGACCACCGTCCGCGCGGGATCGAGATCGAACTCCAGGTCGATCGCTTCGACCGCGAAGGACGGCGGCGCGTAATCCGCGAGGCGCTTCAATCCGGCTTCGCTGTGAGACAAGGGCAACCCTTCGCTATGTGAACATTGTTCATATAAGCGCCGCGAGGTGTCAAGCCGGAGCCCGCACGGCGCGCAGGATTTCCTCGCTGCCCTCATAGGCGACGAGTTCGGCGGCACGGCCGTCCGCCCCGTAATGGATTTGCGTCTCATAGGGCCCGGACTGGTTGAAGAAGCGGCCGGTGTCGTCCAGGAACAGCGTGCGCGTCCCTGCGCGCATGCCCGGGATCAGGCTTTTGAGTTCGCCGTCCTCGCTCCAGATCTTCATCAGCGGCAGTTCGACGCCGCTGACGATGCGGTATTCGCCTTCGTATTTGTAGAGCTGGTCTGCGGGGATCGGCACGACGCGTTTGGGCGGCGGCATGAAGCCCGGCCAATCGTAGACGTCGGCGATGCCGTTCAAGACCTCGCAGAACAGGAACAGGCCAGGCACCGCATTGGTGAACACCATGCCGCCGTCGCCGCTGACGAGATAGGAATTGGTCTCCGACTGGTAGCCGCCGTTGGAGCCGCCGTGATTGACACGCAAGGTCGCGCCCTCGCCCAGAACGCGCCAGCCGACGCCGAACTCGCCATCGCCGCGGCGCGTCGCCATCTCCTGTGCCAGATCCTGCCGCAGCACAGCGCCGGGCTTGCCCAGCCAGGCGTTGCGGAAACCGATATGGAACCGGGCATAGTCCGCCGCGGTGGTGAACAGGCCGCCGGCGCCCATCTCCGGCGAGACCAGCCAGCCGCCGGGCAGCGGCACGCTGTCGGGCCCGTGGCCGGACGCGATATTGCCCGTCAGCCGCCCGGCCAAGGGATTGGACCGGAACGTCGTGCGCGTCATGCCGAGCGGCTGGAAGATCAGTTCGTCGGCCAACGCGTCGAACGCCTTTCCGGTCAGATCCTCGATCGCCATCTGCGCCAGGAGGAAGCCGCCGCCGGAATAGCGCCGCGTCCGGCCCGGCTTCTGGTTCACGCGCACCGGCGGCATGACGAATTCGTTGGGACCGGGGTTATCGACAGGGGGGCGGCGGCCCTCCAGCAGATCGAACACCGTCGGCAGCGGCCTTCCGCGCGGCGTCACCGGCCAGCCGTTCACCGTCAGGCCCGCGGTGTGGTTGAGCATGTTGCGCAGCGTCACCGGCGCGGCGCGGGTGAAGTCGTTCTGCGGCAGTTGCCAGCGCTTCAGATAGCGGTTGATTTCGACGTCGAGTTCCACCACGCCGCGCTCGACCATATGCATGACGAGAAACCCGGTCACCGGCTTGCTGGTCGAGGCGCCCATGAAGACCGTGTCCGCATCGACCGGTTCGGGCCTGCCTTTCTCGCGCAGGCCATAGCCCTGCGCCCAATCGATCTCGCCGCCCCGCATCGCGGCGACGCCGACGCCGGGCACGTCGTAATGCGCCATCCGCTCGGCGATCGGCCAGCGCTGGTCGCGCCCGGCGATGCGCATGATCGGCAGGATGCCGTTCTCGACCTGCTTGCGCCGCGCGTCAGGTGCCGCCATTGCCGAACCTCATATATGAACGTTGTTCATATTTCGGCGATCCACCGTCCCTGTCAATCGCCGCGCCGAGCCTTGCCTGCGGCGCCTTCATAACGTTTGATAGCGTTTGCCGAGCGCCGGCCCTCCGCACAGAACGGAGGCGCGCGCGTCGGGGGAGGACCGGGATGGACGATGTGGGCGATGTGATCGTGGCGGGCGCCGGTCCGGTCGGCTTCCTGACCGCGCTCGGCCTGGCGCGCCGGGGCATCCGCGTCACGCTGCTGGAGGCGGAAGCCGGCATCAACGCGTCGCCCCGCGCCGCGATCTATTTCCCGACCACGCTGGAGATCATCGACCGCCTCGGCCTGCTCGAAGACGCCGAAGCCATCGGCCTTCCCAGCACGCGGTTTTCGATGCGCTTTCTGGACAGCGGCGAGATCATCCGCTCGGACCTGCGCAACACGCTTCCGCCGGACAGTCCCTACGATCACAATCTGCATCTGGGGCAGCACATCCTGGCAGAGCTCGTGTCGCAGCATCTGGCCCGCCTGCCCAACGCGCAGGTGTTGTGGAACCACAAGCTCGTCGGTCTGTCGCAGGACAAGAATCGCGTGACGCTCGAGGTCGCGACGCCGGACGGCCCGCGCGTCCTGCGCGCCGATTGGGTGGTCGGCACCGACGGCGCGCGCAGCGCGGTGCGCGGTTTGCTCGGCCTGCCCTTCGAAGGCCACACCTGGCCGGACCGCTTCGTCGCCACCAATGTGGAATTCGACTTCGAGAAATACGATTTCGAGCTCGCCAACATGGTCGCCGATCCGGTCAACTGGGCGGTGGTGGCGCGCCTGGGGCGCGAGAACCTGTGGCGGGTCACCTATGGCGAGGATGCCG
>DASWOE010000050.1:0-7444 GCA_036398875.1 Rhizomicrobium sp. | reverse complement strand
TGATCCGGCACAAGGAGGCCGACGGCCTGTTCGGCGAGTTGCCCGCCGGCGTCGAGCTGCAGATCCCCACCCTGTTCCGCGCCCGCATTCCGGTGCCGGCGACGGTGCCGCGCGGAACCTATGACGTGGAGGTCTATCTCTTCCGCGACGGCACGGTGATGAGCGCGCAATCGACGCCGTTGTTCATCGACCAGGCGGGGCTGGAGCTGCGGCTCTACAACTTCGCGCACGACAAGCCGTTCTCCTACGGCGTCGTCACCACGCTGATGGCGATGTTCCTGGGCTGGCTGAGTTCGGTGTTCTTCAGGCGGAACGAGTGAGCGCCACGCGCGGCACGCCGCGCGCCGCGACGGCGTAGACCCGGCGGCCGCCCAGCATGTAGGCCGCGAACGCGCCCGCGAACAGCGAGGCGATGGCGCCGTCGCGCACGTCGAGACCGCCGGCATAGGCACCGAAGGCCGGCATGACGAGGCGCGTTCCGTCCGACGCGAAACAGCGGCGGCGCAGGCTGAGGCCGCGCAAGGTCACCGTCGCGCAGGGATGCAGATGGCCGGCGATCTCGCCCGCCTGCGGCTCGGCCGACGGTTCGTGGCGGAAGACGAGGCCGCCGATGGCGATCTCTTCCGTCACCCTGCCGCCGAGCCAGGCCGGCGGCTGCGGATCGTGATTGCCTTCGATCCACACCCATTCCGCCGCGCCGACCAGTGCGGCGAGCATGGCGCGTTCTTCGCCGTCCAGCCGGTCGGCCGCGTCGCGATCGTGGAACGAATCGCCCAGCGCGATCACCCGCGCCGGACCATAGCGCGCGATCAGCGCCGTCATGCGCTTCAGGCTCGTGCGGGTGTCGTAGGGCGGCAGCAAGGCGCCCCAGCGCGCCAGCGACGAGCCTTTCGCGAAATGAATGTCGGAGAAGACAAGCGTGCGCTCGGCCGGCCACCAGGCGGCGCCGGCGCAATCGAGCACAAGATGCTCGCCGTTCACTTCGACATGAAGATGGTCGGACATGGGCTTCCACACATTACCCTACCGTCGGCGGAGGGTTACATACGCATCGCATCCTCGATCAGGCGTTCTTCGGCCTCGTGCAGGATATCTTCCCGCGCCTCGCCGGCCACCATTTCCTTGCTGATCTCAAGAAGCGCGGGCACGGCCAGCGGCGAGACGCGCGCCAGGCGCCGCACGACGATCCGGCCCCGGATGCGCTTGAGCATGTCGGCCAGGCGCGCGATGTCGAGCAGGCCGGTCCCGGCGTCCTCATAGGTCGCGCGCAACAGGACATGGTCCGGCTCGTGCTCGCGCAGCACGTCGTAGATCAGGTCGGAGGAGAACGTCACCTGCCGCCCGGTCTTCTCGCCGCGCGGATGGCGCCGCTCGATCAGGCCGGAGATGATCGCGCAGTTGCGGAAGGTGCGCTTGTACAGGCTCGATTCCGCGAGCCAGGCATCGAGATCGTCGCCGAGCATGTCCTCGCCGAACAGCGCGTCCATGTCGGCGCCGCCCATGTCGCGCAGGCCCCAGACGGCGAGCGCATATTCGTTGGCGACGAAGCCGAGCGGGCGCAGCCGCAATCTTTCGAGCCGCCGCGTCAGCAGCATGCCCAGCGTCTGGTGCGCCAGGCGGCCCTCGAACGGATAGCAGACGAGATATTCCTTCGCGCCGCGCGGAAAGGTTTCGACCAGCAACTGCCCCGGCTGCGGGATGACCGAACGGAGCTGCTGCATCCTGAGCCACTCGCCGACCGGACCGGGCAGATGGGCCCAGGTCTCGGGCTTCGACACCATCTCGCGCACGCGCTGGGCGAGAAAGGTGGAGAGCGGGAACTTGCCGCCATTGTAGGACGGGATCTGCGCCTGCGCTTCCTGCGTGCGCGTCACATAGGCCCCGTCCTCGCGCATGCCCTCGAAGCGCAGGACATGGCCGGAGAAGACGAAGGTGTCGCCGTGCACGAGCTGCTCGACGAAATACTCCTCAAGCTGGCCGAGCGGGCGGCCGCCCGCGCCGGTCGGCTTGCCGCGCGCTTGCAGGCGGATATCGACCATGGGCTCTTCCACGATGACGCCGGCGTTCATGCGGTATTGCTGCGCCAGGCGCGGATGGGCGAGCCGCCACAAACCCTCGGGCGTCCGGCGCAAACGCGCATAGCGGTCGTAGCGCTTGAGCGCGTAGCCGCCGGTGGCGACGAAATCGACGACGCAATCGAAGTCGGCGCGCGTCAGATGCGCATAGGGCGAGGCCGACCGCACCTCGGCGAACAGCCTGTCCGCATCGAACGGTTTCGAGCACGCCATGCCGAGCACGTGCTGCGCCAGGACGTCGAGGCCGCCGCGCTTCAGCCGCTCGCCGTCGAGCTCGCCGGCCAGCACCGCGTCGCGCGCCGCGTTGCATTCGAGCACCTCGAAGCGGTTGGCGGGCACCAGCAGCGCCTGCGAGGGCTCGTCGAGGCGGTGATTGGCGCGGCCGATGCGCTGCACCAGGCGCGCCGCGCCCTTGGGCGCGCCGACGCAGATCACCTTGTCCACCGCGCCCCAGTCGATGCCCAGATCCAGCGTGGAGGTGCAGACCACCGCGCGCAGGTCGCCGCGCGTCATCGCCGCTTCGACTTTCCGGCGCTGGCCCGGCGCGAGGCTGCCGTGATGCAGCGCGATGGCGAGGTTGTCGGCGTTGATGCGCCACAATTCCTGGAAGGTGCGCTCGGCCTGGCTGCGGGTGTTGACGAAGACGAGGGCGGTCTTGGACGCCTTGATCGCCGCCATCACGTCGCCCATGGCGTGGCGCGCGAGATGGCCCTGCCAGGGCACGTATTCGTCGGACGCGCTGATCGCGATCCTGGGCGGCGCGCCCGGGCGGCCGACCACCAGCGTCGCGCGCGCTTCTGCGTCCATCGGCTGCGGCACGAGGAAGCGCTGCAGCGGCGCGGGATCGGCGACGGTGGCCGAGAGGCCGACGCGGCGATGGCCCGGCGCCAGCGCTTGCAACCGCGAAAGACCGAGCGCCAGAAGGTCGCCGCGCTTGGAATTGTGCATCGCGTGGAGCTCGTCGAGCACGACGGTCTTGAGGTCCGCGAACATCAGCCCGGCGCCGGGATTGGAGAGCAGCAGCGCGAGCTGTTCGGGCGTGGTCAGCAAAATGTCGGGCGGGGCATGGCGCTGGCGCCGGCGCTTGGCGAGCGAGGTGTCGCCGGTGCGCGTCTCGACGCGGATGGGCAGGCCCATCTCGGCGACCGGCGTTTCGAGATTGCGCGCCACATCGACGGCCAGCGCTTTCAGCGGCGAGATGTAGAGCGTGTGCAGCGCGCGCCGGCGCCGCGCCGGCAGAGCGGCGAGGTCGATCAGGCTGGGCAGGAAGCCGGCCAGCGTCTTGCCGCCGCCGGTCGGCGCCACCAGCAGGACGGATTCGCCGCGCCGGGCATGATCGATCAGCGCGGCCTGATGCGGCCGGATCGTCCAGCCGCGGGCGGTGAACCAAGCCGAGAAGACGGCGGGGAGATGGGTGCTGTGATCCTCCTCCGCTTGCGGGGGAAGCGGCGGGCGAAGCGAGGGAGCGGACGCGCGCGCCGCCCCCTCCACCGCTTCGCGGTCCCCCTCCCCCGCTGCGCGGGGGAGGATCGACAAGGCCGCGTTCCGTCCCGTCATTTTTGCTTTCGGGGTCATCTCGCCCCTACTCTGCCCCAAAGATTTCGGGAGGAACAGATCATGTACAATCTCATGCTCAAGGACGGCATCCTGAAGGGCAAGCTCATCCTGGTGACCGGCGGCGGCACCGGCCTCGGCGAGGTCATGACCGAGGCCTACGCCCAGCTCGGCGCCACGGTCTATATCTGCGGCCGGCGCAAGCCCGTATTGGACGAGACCGCCCAAAAGATCGGCGACGAGACCGGCGCGACGGTGACGGGCATCGCCTGCGACATCCGCGTGGCGGAAGCCGTCGATGACATGATCGCCCAGATCTGGGCCGACGGCGGGGCGCTGACCGGCCTCGTCAACAATGCGGCGGGCAATTTCATCTCGCGGACCAAGGACCTGTCGCCGCGCGGCTTCAATGCCATCTCCGACATCGTGTTCCGCGGCTCGTTCTACGTCACGCTCGCCTGCGGCAAGCGCTGGATCGAGGAAGACAGGAAGGCGTCCGTCATCTCGATCCTCACCACCTGGATCTGGAACGGCGGGCCGTTCACGGTGCCGAGCGCGATGAGCAAGGCCGGCCTCAACATCATGACCAAATCGCTGGCGCAGGAATGGGGGCCGAACGGCATCCGCCTCAACGCCATCGCGCCGGGCCCCTTCCCGACCAAGGGCGCGTGGGAGCGGCTCAATCCGGCGGCGAGTGGCAACACCGAAGCGGCGGCGCGGCAGACCGCCGGCATGGCGCGCAACGGCGAGATGGTGGAACTGGCGAACCTCGCATCGTTCCTGATGGCCGATGGCTGCGAGTATCTCACCGGCCAGACGCTGGCGATCGACGGCGCGCTGCATCTGGCGGGCGGCGGGAATTTCGCGCGGCTGGCGGCCCTGGGCGATGGCGAATGGGAGGCGATCCGCGGCCAGATCCGCTCGGCCAACGACAAGGACAAGGCGCAGCGCAGCGTGTGAGGAACGCTCTGTGTACGGATGGAACCGGCCGTATTGACAGCCGCCCCATACGGGCGGAAGATTTTTCCGTGGTTGTCAAAGCAGATGTCACCGCGCGCGCAGGGCGCAGCGGTTTTCGGGAGGGCCCGGAACCCAGCGGAGTCCGCCGAGCAGCCGAGGAACCGGCCAACACAGGGAGATTCCGCATGGAAGATACTCCACCGGGCATAGAACCGGGGCTCCGCCGCCGCGCGGAGCCACGACCGGCCTGGCGCCGGCCGCCGCCCAAAATCGAATAGGACGTTGCGAGCGCAAGCTCGCCTGCAAAGCCCGCTTTTGCGGGAATGGAAAAGCTCCGGACATGCGCCGGAGCTTTTCGCTTCAAACACGGTGCGAACGCGGCAGATCCTGCGCAACGCGCCGCCCGGCGGTACGTTGCCTTCGGCATGGACGCCTTATTCCGCCCGCGCTAGCACTAGCCCATGGCGCGCAAGCTCAAGGCCTTTACGACATCCATCGGCTTTTTCGATCTCGCCGTAGCGGCGCCGTCGATGAAGGCGGCGCTGCAAGCCTGGGACGCCTCGCAGAACCTTTTCCATCAGGGCTTCGCGCGGCAGACCGACGATGCGAAGATCGTCGCGGCGACGATGGCGAGGCCCGGCGTCGTCCTGCGCCGGCCGGTCGGCACGAACGCGCCGTTCGCGGAAAATTCCGGGCTTCCGCAATCCCTTCCGGCCGGGAAGGACAAGGAGTTGCCGCGCGGGGCCCCGAAGGCGAAGCGCGCCGAGCCGCACAAGCCCAAAGTCGCCGCCAAGGTCCTTAGCGTGGCCGAAGCGCGCGCCGCGAAGCAAGCGGCCGCGGCTTTCGAGAAGGCGCGGCAACACCGCGAACGGGAAGAGCGCAATCAGGACGCCGCCCGGAAAAAGCACCGCGAACGGCGCGAGACGGCGCTGCGCGCGGCCGAAGCCGGCCTCGAGGACGCCCAGGCGCGCCACGACCAAGCGGCAAAGGACATTGCCGCCGAGCGGGAAAAGCTCGAACAGCGCGCCGAACGCGAGGCGGCGCGCTGGGAAAAGGAAAAACGGAAGCTGAGCGCCGCCTTGCGCGCGGCAGGGGACCAATGATGCACCTGATCCAGATTCTGCTGCCGCTGGCCGACAATGAAGGCCGGGAATTCCCGGAAGAGACCCTGCGGGGCATCCACGCCGAGCTGGCGGCGCGGTTCGGCGGGCTTACCGCCTACAGCCGCTCGCCCGCCAGGGGAATCTGGAAGTCGGGGCCGGACGAGCAGAAAGACGACATCGTCATCGTCGAGGTCATGGCGCAAGCGCTGGACGAAAAATGGTGGACGGACTTGCGCAGCCATCTTGAAAAGCTTCTCGGCCAGGAGGAAATCGTGATCCGCGCCACCGAGATCAGAAAGCTTTGATCGGGGTCGGGTCCGTCCACGAGACAGGCTGCCCCGGCGCATAGGCCGGCAGTTCGAAGCGGGGCCGCGCCGGCTGGTCCGCGAATTTGATCGCAGGGCCGATATGCGGATTGCCGGCCGCATCGTGCAGCACAATGCCGCGCGCCTGCGCGTTGGCGTCCGAGAATCCGTCCTGCAGCGTGCGCACCGGCGCCCAGCACAGATCGAGCGGTTCGAGGAAGGCTTCCCATTCCGCACGCGTCTTCGCCGCGAAGAGTTCGGTGAAGAAGCCGATCAGCGGCGCCTGCGACGGTCCGGGCTCGCCTTTCGCGAGGTCGAGGAAATCGAGACGGCCGAGCGCGCGCAGCAGGGTCTCGCAGAATTTCGGCTCCGAACCCGCGAGCACGACGAACCGGCCGTCCTTCGTCTCGTAGATGCGGTTCATCGCCTGGCCGCCATAATTGCGCATGTTCGGCGGATCGGGCGCCTTGCCCTCGCCCAGCGCCGCGCCGGCGACGTTCGGCGTCCAGGCCAGGAGGCTGTCATACATCGCGATGTCGATATAATCGCCCGTGCCGGTCCTCTCGCGCGCCAGAAGCGCCATCAGGATCGCCGACAGGGCGGTGAGCGACGACGCCATGTCGGCGGCGACGAGGTTGGGCATGTTGGGCTTGCCGCCGGCGAAGCTGCGCGACAGTTCCAGCGTGCCGGCCAGCGCCTGGACGCCCAGATCGTGCGACGGCTTTTGCACCCACGGCCCGCTCTGCCCGAAGGCGCTGATCGAACAATAGACGATGCGCGGATTGCGCGCGGCGACCGCCGCATGGTCGATGCCCAGGCGCCCGACGACGCCGGGGCGGAACGCCTCCACGATCACGTCGGCCTTGTCGGCGAGGGCGAGAAAGGCCTCGCGATCGGCCGCGTCCTTCAGGTCCAGCGCCACGGCGCGCTTGCCGCGGGCGATGTTGCGGAACCAGACCGTGGTGCCGTCGGCCGCCCGCGTGCCCATGGCGCGCGCCGGCTCCCCCACCCCGTTCTTCGGCTCGACCAGGATCACGTCGGCGCCGTGATCGGCCATGGTCATGGTGAGATGCGGCCCCGGCAGGAATTGCGAAAGGTCGAGGACCTTGATACCCGCCAATTTCATCACGGCACCTCTTTCGACGGAATTCAAAAACCGACCCGCATCGGCTATAGCAAAGCAACCCCATTTGAAGGCGAAAATCCATGTCCAGCGAAAACCTCCACGCCCCGCGCGAACGCCTCACCAAAGAGACCATCGCGATGCACCAGGCCATCGTCTCGCTGATGGAAGAGCTGGAGGCCGCCGACTGGTACCGCCAGCGCGCCGACGATTGCGATGCGCCGTCGCTGAAGGAGATCCTGCTGCACAACATGCGCGAGGAGATCGAGCATGCCGCGATGATCATCGAATGGCTCAGGCGCAACAATCCCCATTTCGCCAAGG
>DASWOE010000049.1:0-2688 GCA_036398875.1 Rhizomicrobium sp. | reverse complement strand
AGCACGCCATTGGGCGGCAGGGCGCCGCGGACTTCGAAGCCCAGGCCGGCGAACACCCGCAGCCCCCAGAAATTCAGCGCGACCCAGGTCCTCGCCATCCACAGCGTCAGTCCGCGCGGCAGCAGCAGCGCCGGCAGGAAGACGACCGCCAGAAACAGCGTGACGAAGAAGAACCAGACGATGAAGATCGTGGAACGAAGAAGGGTCATGCGCGGGAGGAATCGCCGGAAACGGAACGTCAAGCCTTGCCGTCGGGATTGCGGCGGTCAACCGCCGTCATCACGAAGCTGGCGACATACTTCAGATACTCGTTGTGCAGCAAGTGCAGCGTGCCGGGATGCCACCACCTGGCCATGTCGATGCCGGCCGGCTCGACCGGATAGGCGATCAGCGTCACGCGCGGCATCAGGGCGTGGAACAGGCGCAGGCTGCGCGGCATGTGATAGCTCGCGGTGACCACGATCAGGCTCCTGTAGCGGTGCCGGGCGGTCCAGGCGGCCGCCTCTTCCGCGTTGCCATAGGTGTCCTCGGCGGCATAGCCGATATCGGCGCAGCAATCGAAGCGCCGTCCGCCGCCGACCAGGTGCCGCAATTCCTGCTTGCTCGAGATCTTGTTGGCGCCGGAGATCAGCAGCCGCTTGCCGGTGCCGCCTTCCAGCAGCGCCGCGGCGGCGTCCAGCCGCTCTTCGCCGCCGGTCAGCGCCACGATGCCGTCGGCCTTCAGCGGCCGGCTCGGCCGCGTCGGCAGCGTTCCGACGAAGAGCAGAAAGCCCGCCACATAGACCGCGACCATAGCGGCGATGATCTGCACCAGCTTCATCGAATCGACTCTGCGCCAGGGCGCCGAAAATATGATTAAGCGCGAATCGGGGCAAAATACGGGCAACGCGTCAGTATATCTCCCGCACCGCCGCAAGCACGGAAAGCCTGGCGGTGGCCCATGCGATCGCCGTCGCGATCACCGGCACCGCCGCCAGCCAGGCAGCCTCCCAGAACGTCAGCGCGATCGGCGGCAGGAACGGAACCGCCTCCAGGCCTGCAAGTTCCAGCCCGCCTGCCGACAGGAACAGCAGCGCCGCCGCCAGGGCGCCGGCCGCGCTCGCGCCCAGCGCGGCCAGCGCATAGTGACGTTCGAAGGCGCGCGCGATGAAACCGGCATGCGCGCCCATCTGGTGCAGCAGCGCGACCATGTCGTGCTGCGCCTCCAGGCCGGCGCGCGTGGCGAAGGCGACGATCGAAGCCGTGGCGATCGCGATCAGGATCAGAATGCCGGTGGCGCTCCACACGATGGTGTCGGCCAGGCCCTTCAGGCGCGCGATCCAGCGGCCGTGATCGTCCAGCTGCGCATCCGGGGCGGCTTGCTTCAGGCGTGCCGCCAGCTCCGTCAGATCGACCCGCGCGCCGGGCGTGATCGCCGCGTCGATCAGCCTGGGCAGCGGCAGTTCGTCGACCAGCGCCCCCTTGCCGAGCCAGGGCTCGACCAGGCTCTGCATCTCGGCCTCCGACAGGGGCGCGGCATGGGCGATGCCCGGCGTCGCGCGCAATACGCCGAGCACGGCGTCGCTCTCCTGCGCCAGCGCCGCCGCCGCGTCGCCTTGTGCGGGCACCAGGATCTGCACCGTCAGGCGGTCCGCCAGGCCCGCCCGCCAGCCTATCGAGGCGCGCTCCGCCAGAAGCGACGCGCCGAGCGCCAGCGCCGCCAGGAACGCCATCAGGCCGATGACCACGTCCAGCGGCGCCGCGCCTTTTTCGCGCGGAAGAAGACGCCGCAGGGCGCTCATGCGCGCACCGCCGATCGCAGCTCGACCAGCCGGCCATCGACCAGCCGCATCTCGCGCGCCTTGGTGCTTTCGATCAGCGCCCGGTCGTGGGTTGCGATCAGCACGGTGGTGCCCAGCCGGTTGAGTTCCCCGAACAGGCGGATCAGCCGCGCGCCGATCTCCGGATCGACATTGCCGGTCGGCTCGTCGGCGACCAGTAGGTCGGGGCGCGCCACCACCGCGCGGGCGATGGCGATGCGCTGCTGCTCGCCGCCGGACAGGGTTGCGGGCCTGGCCTGCATGCGGTCGCCGAGCCCAACCCAGGAGAGCAGTTCCTCGACATCGTGCCGGTAATCGGTCTCCTTGCGGCCTGCCAGGCGCAGCGGCAGCGCGACATTGTCGAAGGCCGACAGGTGCGGCAACAGGCGGAAATCCTGGAAAACCACGCCGATTCGCCGCCGCATCGCGGGGAAGTCGCGCCGCCTTGCCGTCGCCATGTCGTTGCCGAACAGCGTTATCAGGCCGCGCGAGGGCGGCTCGGCAAGGTAGATGAGCTTGAGCAGGGTGGTCTTGCCCGCCCCCGACAATCCCGTCAGAAAGGTGAACGAGCCGCCCTCCAGCATGAAGGTCACGTCGCGCAGGACTTCCGGGCCGGCGCCGTAGCGCATTCCGACATTTTCAAAGCGAACCATGGGCTTGGACCATACCGGGCGGCGGGGCGCCTTGCGAGCGGTTGCGCCTTAAAGGTATTTTCGCCTGAACCGGGGACACTTCTTCGTATGATCCTGACCTGCCCACAATGCGCCACACGCTATCAGGCAGATGCGTCGAAGTTTCCGGCGGCCGGCCGCAGCGTGCGCTGTGCCAAATGCGCCAATGTCTGGCATCAGCTCGGGCCCCCGGCGCCTGAGCCCGATCCCGAAGCCGA
>DASWOE010000048.1:0-5760 GCA_036398875.1 Rhizomicrobium sp. | reverse complement strand
GGTCCTCAGGCGCAGCGTGCCCGGCGGCGGCGCGGCATCCGTCGCCACCGCCGTGATCATGCCGTTGGCGGCGGCGGAGGCGGCGACGGCATCGGCCAGCTCCATGTTCTTGTTCGAGATGTTGAACGCGATGACGCCGTGCGGCCCCAGCCGCGACTTGTAGAGCGCGAAGGCCTCGCTGCTCAGCATGTGCAGCGGCACCGAATCCGACGAGAAGACGTCGAGGATCAGAAGCGCGAGCCCCGGCTTTGCGTCCCGCAAGGTCAGCCGCCCGTCGCCGAACACGATGGGCACCCCGGCGGCGCACTGCGACACGGTGCGGAACAGGCGCGCATCCGACGCGACGGCCGCGATGAGCGGATCGAGCTCGTAGATCGTCCACGCCTCGCCCGGCGCGCGATAGCAGGACAGCGCGCCCACGCCCAGTCCCACCAGCGCGACCTGCGGCAG
This sequence comes from Rhizomicrobium sp., assembly GCA_036398875.1. Taxonomy (GTDB): domain Bacteria; phylum Pseudomonadota; class Alphaproteobacteria; order Micropepsales; family Micropepsaceae; genus Rhizomicrobium. Next base: position 5,310 of record DASWOE010000048.1, on the reverse strand, counting down.
CGTCCCGCCCGCGGCCGTGCGCGCGCCGAGCAGCGCCTCCGAAAACGATCCGCCGCGATAATAATAGGTGAGCGGATCGGGCCGCCCCGTCGGCGCCGCGCCCTTGTCGTCGCGCAAAAGCTCGGCGCCATGCGCCGTGGTGCCGTGATACAGCACGCGGAACTTTCCGTCCTGGATATCGACCGCCTTGTAGACGCCGTAGAAGGAGCGGCCGCGATACACCACGCCCTGGGTCGAGTCGTAGAGATTCGTTGCGGCGAACAGCAGCGCGGCTAAGCCGATCAGGCGCGCCGGATGGGCGCCCTGGAACGCCGTCAGCGCCGCCAGCACCATCACCGCAACGGTGAAATAGGCGACGCGCGCCTCGATGAGGAAGAACGGCACAGTCAGGGCCGCACCCAGGGCGAGGACGAACGCGCCGTCCTTCAGCCATTCGGCGCGCGGCGTCGTCCACGCATTGCGCCGAACCAGCAGCGCACCCAGCGCGAGCAGCGGATATTCCAGGACGGTGGTGAAAATCTGCGGCGCGAGCAGCGCCGCGAAGGCGCCGCCGAGCACGCCGCCGAGCGACATCCAGGCATAGAACGATGTGATCTGCGCCGGCGCGGGACGGCGGCGATAGAGCTCCGCCTGGCACACCATTGCGGCCACGAAGAACGCGATCAGATGCCCGCCCAGCGCCAGGCTCCAATCGATCTTGCCGCTCCACAGCAGCAGCACGATCAGCGCCGCCGTCGTGACCGGCTGGACGGCGAGCATCAGCTTCGGCGCGACGACCGGGCGGTCCGCGAAAGCGAACACGAAGGTCAGCAGATACAGCGCCAGCGGCATGATCCACAGGAACGGCGCCGAGGCGACATCGGTGGCGATATGCGCCGTCACCGCGACCAGCAGTCCCGATGGAACGAAACCGAGCGCCGCCCAGGCGAAGCGGTCGCGCGCCGTCGTCGCGACTCGCGCAATGGCGATGGCGGGAACACCGTCGCTCCGGCGCATCGCCAGCGCGCCGCTGGCGGCGACCGCGAACACCAGCACGACATAGCCGATGCTCCACAGCCGCGCTTGCTGCGTCAGGCCGAAGCTCGGTTCGATCGCGAAGGGGTAGGCAAGCAGGACCGCGAACGATCCGAGGTTCGAGGCGCGATAGAGCAGATAGGCGTTGGGTGCGCCGCTGCGTGCATACCAGGCCTGCAGCAGCGGCGCGTTGGCCGACAGCGCGAAACAGGGAAGCCCGATCGAGGCCAGGAACAGCCCCATCACCCAGAGCGACACGCCCGACAGGGGCGGATGCGCGAAGCCGGCATGGATCGCGATGGGCAGCGCCAGCGTCGCCGCCGCCAGCACCAGGGCATGCACCAGCGCCGCGACACGCAGCGGCAGAAATCGCATCAGCAGATGGGCATACACATAGCCGGCGAGCAGAAGGCCCTGGAACACCACCATCGCCACCGACCACACCGCGGCGGAGCCGCCGAGCACCGGCAGGACCATCTTGGAGAACATCGGCTCGACGAAGAACAGCAGCGCCGCCGACAGGAACACGCTCGCGGAAAATACGAGGGTCGGCGCCGCCGCCGCGGGCTGCGCGCGCGAGACGGGATCGGCGTCCAAGGCGGTCATTTCGGGTTCGTCCGGCGGGTGGCCAAAGCTACCCAGTGCCGGGTTAAGGCAAGCTTTCGCGGCCGCATTGATAAAGCCGAAAAAGCGGCGTACCTGACCCGCGAATTCCCCCGTTTCGAGGCTTTCATGTCCGCGCGCGACCTTTTGGAAAACCTTGGCGTCCGCACTGCCGGCGACCATGCGGTTCGCTCCCCCATCGACGGCGCCGAGATCGGCCGCGTCGCGTTCGACGATGCCGCCGCGGTCGAGACCAAGATCGCGCAGAGCACGGCGGCCTTCGGCGCCTGGCGCGCCGTGCCGGCGCCGCGGCGCGGCGAGCTGGTGCGCCTGTTCGGCGAGGAGCTGCGCGCCAACAAGGACGCGCTTGGCCGCCTGGTTACGCTGGAAGCCGGCAAGATCGTCCAGGAGGGCCTGGGCGAAGTGCAGGAGATGATCGACATCTGCGACTTCGCGGTCGGCCTGTCGCGCCAGCTCTACGGTCTCACCATCGCCTCCGAGCGCCCCGGCCACCGCATGATGGAGACCTGGCATCCGGCCGGACCGGTCGCGGTGATCTCGGCCTTCAATTTCCCCGTCGCGGTGTGGGCGTGGAACGCCGCCCTCGCGCTCGTCTGCGGCGACAGCGTGATCTGGAAGCCGTCGGAGAAGACACCGCTCACCGCGCTCGCCTGCCAGGCCTTGTTCGCGCGTGCCGCAAGGCGCTTCGGCGATGCGCCGGCCGGTCTCTCGCAGATCGTGCTCGGCCTGCGCGACGTCGGCGAGATGCTGGCGAAGGATGCGCGCATCCCGGTGGTCAGCGCGACCGGCTCGACCCGCATGGGCCGCGAGCTGGCGCCGGTCGTCGCCGCGCGCTTCGGCAAGTCCATCCTCGAACTCGGCGGCAACAATGCGATGATCGTGGCGCCGTCGGCCAAGCTCGATCTGGCGGTGCGCGCCATCCTGTTCGCCGCGGTCGGCACCGCCGGCCAGCGCTGCACCTCGCTGCGCCGCCTCTTCGTGCATGACAGCGTCTACGATGCGCTCGTGCCGGCGCTGAAGGCGGCCTATGCCAGGCTCCCCATCGGCAACCCGCTCGAGACGGGCACGCTGGTCGGCCCGCTGATCGACAGGGCCGCGTTCGAAAACATGGAGCGCGCGCTGGCCTCCGCGAAGGACGAAGGCGGCGCCGTCACCGGCGGCGGCCGCGCGCTGGCCGGCGAATTCCCGGACGCGCGCTATGTCCATCCCGCCATCGTCGAGATGACGGCGCAGACGCCGACCGTGTGCCGCGAGACCTTCGCGCCGATCCTCTATGTGATGCGCTACGCCGATTTCGACGACGCGCTGGCCAAGCACAACGCGGTGCCGCAGGGCCTGTCTTCCTGCATCTTCACCCGCGACATGCAGGAGGCCGAGCGCTTCGTCGCCGCCGCGGGCAGCGATTGCGGCATCGCCAATGTGAACATCGGCCCCTCGGGCGCCGAGATCGGCGGCGCCTTCGGCGGCGAGAAGGAGACGGGCGGCGGCCGCGAGAGCGGCTCCGACGCCTGGAAGGCCTATATGCGGCGCCAGACCGCGACCATCAACTATTCGGACGCCCTGCCGCTGGCCCAGGGAATCGAATTCGCGGTCTAGACAGAAGGTTCCGCCGCCCCCATATCATGGCCAGGTTCGGGAGGGTCACATGCTTCACGCTCTGCTGTTCTGGCCGTTCGCGTTCTGGATTTTCGGTCCGTTCCACGGGCTCTTGAGCCTTCTGGTCCTCATCCTGATCTTCAGCCTGATCTTCGGGCGCCGGCGCTATTATTACGGCTACCATCCCTGGTGGTGGCATGCGCCCGATCCGAATTCCCGCTCGGGCGCGCGCGCCATCCTGGAAGAGCGCTATGCCAAGGGCGAGATCCAGCGCGAGGAATATCTCCAGAAGCGCCAGGATCTGGGCGGCTGACGCCGCGCGTTAACGCATTTTTCACCACGTTCTTTTCCCGCCCCCGAACGCGGCTTAGCTTCGCGCGTTGGCTAGGGGGCGCGTGGGATGCCAAGGACCGTGGCGCAGTTCGCCGGAATCATCGTGACGTCGATCGTCGTCTTCGGCGCCGACATCGACGTGTTCTATGCCATCCCGCTCGGCATCCTGGCCGGCGCGCTGGCGACGTTCTTTGTGGCGCTGGCGGACGAAAAGCAGAAGCTCGCGCGGACCTAGGCGCCTTCCGGCGGAATGGTGTTGAGCGCCTCTTCGAGCTCGGCGAAGGAGGGCTGCGCCTCGCTCGGCACGCTGCCGCGGCCGATCTCCACCGACACCTGCGCCGCATTGCCGTGCAGATGCGCGACCAGGATGTCGCGGATCACGTGATAGAACTGGGCCTCCTCATCGACGATGGCCTTCAGCCGCGCGCCCATCGGGCCGACGATGCCATAGGCCAGGAACACGCCCAGGAAGGTGCCGACCAGGGCCGAGCCGATCATCCCGCCCAGCACTTCGGGCGGCTCGCTGATCGCGCCCATCGTCTTGATGACGCCGAGCACGGCGGCGACGATGCCCAGCGCCGGCAGCCCGTCCGACATCGTGGTCAGCGCGTTGGCGCCGACAAGGGCTTCGTGATGGTGCTTCTCCAGCTGCTTTTCCATCGCGGTCTCGACCTGGTGCGGGTCCTCCAGGCTCATCGTCATCATCCGCAGCGTGTCGCAGATGAAGCCCAGCGCGAAATGGTCCTTCACGATCTTCGGATAGCGCTTGAAGATCGAGGACTCGTCCGGCCTCTCGATATGCGCCTCCAGCGCGATCAGGCCCTTGGTCTTCATCGTCTTGGTCAGCAGGAACAGCAGGCACAGCAGATCGCGGTAGTCGGCCGGCTTCCATGCCGGGCCCGAGATCACCTTGCCGAGCGAGCCCATGATCTTCTTGAGCGAATACATCGAGCCGGCGATCAGCATGGCGGCGATCGCGGCGCCGAAAATCGTCAGCATCTCGTGCGGCAAGGCCTCGAACACGACGCTCAGCGATCCGCCGGTCATCAGGTAGCCGCCGAACACGCATGCGAAAAGGACTACGATGCCGCCGATCTGAAGCATGGCCCGCCCAAGAAGGTTCAAGGGCGTTAGTATTAAGAAAAGGGCTTAAGAAGCGCTGAACGGGAGCCGGCGCGGCCGGGCCCTAATCCCCTGCCGGGTCCTTGAGCTCGGCCAGCTTGCGCGCCACCAGCGCGCAAAGCTCCTGCGCCACGGCGTCGCCGTGCCGCGCGGCGTCGTCCTCGGTGCGCGCCGACAGGACCAGCGCATCGAGGTGAAGGGCGCAGACCTTTTCGTCGGGCGCGTGTCCGAACCGCGCGACGGTGTCGAGATATTGGCAGAACACGTTGGCGATGCGTCCGGTGGCGCCCAGGCCGGCCGTGCCCGCGAGGCCGCGGATCTCGTGAGTCGCGGCGAACACCGACGGCCAGTCCCGCGCCGCCAGCGCCTCGGCCAGCGCGCGGACGAGAGCGATCACCGCGCCGCGCAGTTCGGCGGTGCGAAGCGCGATGGCGCGGCTTGCCTTGGCGAGCGTCTCGCTGCTTTTGAGCATCGCCATCGCCTGGAACCGGCGGCTGCGGGGCAGCAGCGGCGGATAGTCGTCGGGCGAAACGAATTCGGTGTCGGGGATCGCGGTCGTCGGCATCGCTCGATATCCGTCAGCGGACGGCCAGGTCGTTTTCGAAATCCTCGCGGCGACGG
>DASWOE010000047.1:0-20654 GCA_036398875.1 Rhizomicrobium sp. | reverse complement strand
GCGGAGGAGCCCGCGCGGCATCTTCCGCCATTCGATTTCGCCTTCGTCCAGGCGGGCGACGCGCTTATCCCGGCGCGGCGCGGCGCCATCCCCAGCCCGCATGCGATGTGGGAATTCCTGTTGGAACCCGGCCGGGCCTGGGACGAGCCCGGCGACGACGGCTACACCCGCGCCGCGCTCCCGTTCACGCTGGAGGAGAAGAACGCCAATTGCATGCACAATGGCGTGCTGACCTTCCTGTTCCGGAACGACGGATCGGTCAGCGACGTCGCCTATCAGATGGCGAGCGAGACCTGCCTCTATTTCAAGTTCGATCTCTGGGGCCGCGCAGCGGCGCGCTATGTGCCGGGGGCCGTGCCGGACGCCGCGGCGATCGCGGCGGCCTATGCCCGCGAAGTGGCGACGCGGCTGCCGGTCAAGCCCATCGCGGCGCTGGCGCAGGATCATCCCGGCATCGATCCGGCCGATTTCGGCGCGGCCGCCGAGATCGATCCCGCCGATATGACGACCTATGGGCTGGTACTCGACGGCGTGAACTATCGCGGCGGCTGCCAGACGCGGCTGGGGCCCTATCCGTTCTGCGAGGCGATGGATCTGCCGTCCTATTCGCTGGCGAAGTCGCTGTTCGCCGGCCTCGGCACCATGCGGCTGTCGCGTCTCTATCCGGGCGTCGCCGGCGAAACCGTCGCCCCGCTCGTTCCCGAATGCGCCGCCGCCGGCACCTGGCAGGACGTGACGCTCGGCAACCTGCTCGACATGGCGTCGGGCCATTTCAATTCGTCGGCGGACCAGGCCGACGAGGACGCCGCCGACATCGCCCCGTTCTTCGAGGCGTCCGATCATGCCGGGCGGATCCGGTTCGCCTGCACGCAGTATCCGCGCAAGGCCGCGCCGGGGACGCAATGGGTCTATCACACCGCCGACACCTATCTTCTCGGCACGGCGCTGAACGCCTTCTATCGCGGCAACGCCGGCGCCGGTGCCGACGTCTACCGCGACGTCCTGACCCCCCTATGGCGCCAGCTGGACCTGTCGCCCGCGATCGACGTCACGCGCCGCAGCTACGACGCGCAAGCGCAGCCTTTCGCCGGCTGGGGCCTGACGCTGCATGCGGACGACGTCGCGAAGCTCGCGGCCTTCATCACGTCTCCGACGCCGCTGCTCGACCGCAAGATGCTGGACGCGGCGCTGCAGCGCGATCCGGCGGATCCCGGCATGCGCGCGTCGAATGACGCGTTCCGCTATCACAACGGCTTCTGGGCCTGGAACGCCGCCGCGACGCTGGGCTGCAAGTCGCCGGCCTGGATTCCGTTCCTGTCGGGCTATGGCGGCATCGCCGTCGCGCTGATGCCCAACGGCGTCACGTATTATTACTTCAGCGACGGCGGCACCTTCTCCTGGGCCCGCGCGGCGATGCAGGCAGACCGCATCAAGAGCTTCTGCGAGAAATAGGACATGACCGCCGCCGCCCGCCGCTTTCCCACCGCCGCGCCGGACGGCCTGCCGGCCGCCGTGCTGCTCTCCTTCCTGTCGACGGCCGGGCTGTTCTACGTGAACATCATGGCCGCCCTGGTGTCCGGGCTGATCGAAGGCCTGCATTTCAACCAGCGCGACGCCGGCTTCGTCGCCTCCGCCAATGTCTATGGCGCGGCGCTGGGTGCCCTGGTCTCGATCTTCTTCGTCAAGCGCGTGGCGTGGCGTCCGGTGGCCGTCGTGCTGCTCGCCACCCTGGTCGCCGTCGATCTGCTGTCCGTCCTCATCCATCGGAGCGCGCCCTTGATCGCCGCGCGCTTCCTCCATGGCACGGTCGGCGGCCTTCTGGTCGGCATCGGCTTTTCCATCATCGCGCGCACACGCGTGCCGGACCGCGTTTTCGGCATGCTTCTGGTCGTGCAGTATGGCCTGGGCGGCCTGGGCGTGATGCTGCTGCCGCGCCTGGTGCCGCTGTTCGGCACGCCGGTGCTCTTCCTCGCGCTGGCGCTGTTCAGCGTCGTGACGCTGCTGATGGTGCCGTTCCTGGCCGACTATCCGCGTGCCCTGCCCCAGGACGCTGCAGCGAAAGACGGCGCGGGCATCGCATGGCTCCCGCTGGGCCTGGCGCTGGCGGCGACCTTTCTGTTCCAGGCCGGCAACATGGCGCTGGGCGCCTATATCATCGAGCTCGGCCGCCATTTCGGCCTGGCGATGGGTTTCATCAGCCCGACGCTCGGCATCGCCGCCTGGATCGGCGCCGTGGGATCGCTGCTCGTCGTGCTGTTCGGCACGCGCTACGGCCGTTTCGTGCCGCTGGCGGTCGCGCTGGTGCTGACGGTCTTGGGCAATGCGGTGTTCTACTGGAGCGGATCGGCGGCGGTTTACGCCGCCGCCAATGTCGGCACGTCGATCACCTGGGCCTTCGTCATTCCCTATCTGCTCGGCATGTGCGCCGCCTTCGATCGCACCGGCCAAACCGCCGCGATGGCGGGCTTCTGTTCGAAGATGGGGCTTGCGACCGGCCCGCTGGTCGGCGGCCTCATCCTCGGCGCCGGCAACTACATGCTGCTGATCACGATTTCGGTCATCGTCCTGGCCGCCGGCGCGGCCGCGGCGCTCTATCCGGCGGCGATGCTCGACCGGACGCAGCCGCGCACCGCCCGACCTTGAAACACCTTTCGAAAGCAAAAAGGAGCGCGCCATGAGCGCCAACGCAGACCTGCTCGCCCGACGCATCGCCGCGATCCCGCGCGGCGTCTCCGTCGCCACCCCGGTGTTCGCGGCCCGTGCCGACAACGCCGAGATCTGGGACATCGAAGGCAAGCGTTATATCGATTTCGCCGGCGGCATTGCGGTCCTGAACACCGGCCATCGCCATCCTCGGGTCCTGGCGGCGGTCAAGGCGCAGCTCGAAGCCTATACGCATACCGCGTTCCAGGTGATGGCCTATGAGCCCTATGTCGCGCTGTGCGAGCGCCTCAACGCCCTCGCGCCCTTCAAGGGGCCCGCGAAAACCGTCCTGTTCACGACCGGCGCCGAGGCGGCGGAGAACGCGGTCAAGATCGCGCGGGCGGCGACGGGTCGCTCCGCCGTGATCGCCTTCACCGGCGGCTTCCACGGCCGCACGATGATGACCATGGCGATGACCGGCAAGGTCGTGCCGTACAAGCGCGCCTTCGGCCCGATGCCGAGCGAGGTATTCCACGTCCCGTTCCCGATCGCCCATTACGGCGTCACGGCCGGGGATTCGCTCAAGGCGCTGCAATTCCTGTTCAAGGCGGACGTCGATCCGGCGCGCGTCGCCGCCATCGTCGTCGAGCCGGTGCAGGGCGAGGGCGGGTTCCACACCGTGCCGGCCGAACTGTTCGTCGCGCTGCGCCGGATTTGCGACGCGAACGGGATTCTTTTGATCGCCGACGAAATCCAGTCCGGCTTCGCGCGGACGGGCAAGATGTTCGCCATCGAGCATTCCGGCGTCGAGCCCGATCTGGTGACCGTCGCCAAATCGCTCGCCGGCGGCTTTCCGCTGTCGGGCGTGATCGGCCGCGCCGCGATCATGGACGCGGCGGAGCCGGGCGGCCTCGGCGGCACCTATGCCGGCTCGCCGGTGTCCTGCGCCGCGGCGCTCGCGGTTCTCGACGTCATCGAGAGCGAAGGGCTGCTGGCACGGGCCGGCGCCATCGGCGCCCGCCTGCGCGAACGACTGGCGCTGGCGTCGCGCCGCAACGACCTGGCGCCCATCGCCCATATCCGCGGCCCGGGCGCCATGGTGGCCTTCGATCTGGTGACGGCGCGGGGCACCAGCGAGCCCGATGCCGGCATGACCAGGAACGTCACGGCGCGCGCGCTGGAGGGCGGTCTGGTGCTCCTGTCCTGCGGCATCCACGGCGAAACCATCCGCATCCTGGTGCCGTTGACGGCGAGCGACGCGCTGATCGACGAGGGGCTGGACATCCTGGAATCCGCCTTGCGGACGAATTGACGCTAACCCGGCCGTCCGCCGGGACGCTTGGGCTCCGCGGCCGTGGTGGCGGCGCGGCGCGACTGGCGGGGCGCGTGGCCGTAGAACCGCTTGAAGGCGTGCGCGAAATTCGCCGGATAGGCGTAGCCGGTCGCGTAGGCGATCTCCGAAATGCTCAGCCTCGTGCTCGCCAGAAGCTCGCTGCCGCGCTCCATGCGGGTCTTGACGATGAAATCGCTGATGGTGATGTCGAAGACCGTCTTGAACGCGGCTTTCAGCTTGGTCTGGTTCAACCCGACCTGGCGCGCCAGGCCCGCGATCTTCGGCGGCGTGCGAAACTGATCGGCGAGGATGTCGCGCGCTTCGTAGAGCCGGTTGACGTCGCGTACCGACAGGGCCGGGAAGGACTCCCGCGGCGCGGCCAGGCCGCCCACCACCGAGCAGGCGATCTCGCGGCTCTTGGCGTCGAGATAGGCGTTGCGCAGCCGCGGCGTCGGATAGGTGTTCGACCGGAACATGTCGTTGGCGGCCCGCAGCAGGTCCGGTCCCAGCGGCGCGATCGCGCTTCGCGGCGCGCCGGACGCCTGGGCGAAGACGTGATTGAGCGGCGGCGGCAGCTCCGCGACCGGAATGGCGATGCTTTCGGTGAAGAACGAGGGCGCGCAATGCAGCACGAGAAGCCGCGTGGCACGCTTGCCCGACAGAATGTAGGAACTCGCAACCTCGCCCGGATAGGCCTCCAGGTAAGCCCCGGCGCCGTCGATGGCGAGATCGCTGCCGACCGCCTTCAGGCGGCCCGCCAGCAGGAAACGCAGCTTGATCATGCGATCGCCCGGCACCAGGATTTCGCGGTCCTCGTCGTAGATCGCCTCGATCTTCATGACGAAAAGATGGGGCGAAACGCGGAAGAGATCGATGACGCCACGGCCCTCTTCGGGCGAGATCCGCATGCGCACGCCCGTGACCGGCTGCTGGCGTCCGTCGCCGAAGGTGACCGGCCGGATCAGCGCGTCGCTGAGATCGGCCAGGCTCGCGTCGATGCGCGCGGCCGGCAACAGCCGCCACAGCGAACCGTCGGTATCGCGCTCATAGGCCCCGTCCATCCCCGCATCATGGCGCGGGCATGGGCCGGGTCAATCAGCTTTCGCCCAGGATCAGCCGCGTCAATTGCGCAGCCGGCAGCCAGCGCCCGCGCAGGACGATGCCGGCCTGGCGGCGCAGGGCCGAGATATCCGCGCGGGGATCGCCCTCCAGCAGAAGCAGATCCGCCCGGCTTGCGGGCGCGACCGTGCCGCCGCTGTCGTCGCCGAGGAACCGGGCCGCGGCGACCGTCGCCGTGCGCAGGGCCCGAAACGGCGTCAGGCCGGCCTCGACCATCAATTCGAGTTCGCGCAGCAGAGAGCGGCCGGGCACGAGGCGGCAGCCGGGACAGTCGCTGCCAGCCATGACCCCGGCGCCGACATCGTCGAGCGCCTTCAGCATCGCGCCGCGGGCGGCAAAGCCGTCGCGGATCATCTGCCGCTGCTCGCCGCTGAAGAGATGTTCGAGCCAGTTCTTCTCCAAATCGTCCCGCAGCCAGGCCGGCATCGGCGCCTCCTCGATCGTGCCGGGCGCGGCCATCTCCGCGTCCGTGCGCAGGTTGCGCTCGATGACCAGGGTCGGGACGTTCCAGGTGCCCGCTTCGGCGGTCCGCTCGGCGAGTTCGGCAATGCGCTGCGGCGTCGCATGGAGCCAGCCTTCGAAACGCTTGGGCTTGTCGCCCCCGGTCCGGGTGTCGATGGCGAAATCGTAGGAGCGGAAATGTTCGATCGAATCCTGCTTGGCCGCGAGCGCGCCTTTGAGACCCTTCTGGAACGCGACATGACCCACCACCGGCATGCCCAGCGTGCGTGCCGTTGCGATGATCGCGTCGTAGATCGGGGCATCGATGTCGTTGTAGACCTTGATGAAGTCGTAGCCCGCGCGGTGATGCGCGATCACCGCCTCGCGCCCTTCTTCCGGCGTGCGCACCAGCTGGCCGAATTCGGCGATCTCCGGAAAGGTGAACCGCGTTTCGAGGATCGGGCTGCAGCACAGGATGCGCGGCCCCGGCGTGTCGCCGGCCGCGACCTCGGCCCGCAGCGCAAGATGCATGGGCGTGCCGGCCATGTTGCGCACCGTCGTGATGCCGCTGGCCAGGAACACGAGCAGGAATTGGCGGGCGCGGCGCAGGGCTTCCTCCCCGTCCAGATCGGGCCCGGGACCGGAAGGCGAGATATGGACGTGCATGTCGCAAAGGCCGGGCATCAGGAATTTGCCGCGGCCGTCGATCGCGAGCGCGTCGCCGGGAATTGCGACGGCGTGGCTGGGCGCCATGGCGGCGATCCGCCCGTCGCGCACGATCACCGTCTGGTCTTCCAACGCCACGTCGCGGTCCATCGGAAGGACCGTCACATTGCGGAAGGCGAGCGTGGCGTTCGGCATAGGGGGTGCCCGGAATGGCGACGTCCGGATGATAGCCGGGCGAGGCGCCCGGATGTGTGCGAAGCGACGGAATTCCTTTGCGTCCCGGCGGGACGGCGTCGCGGCCCTTGAGCCCCGCCCATGTGCCGGAAATGCTCGGCCGTGAAGGGGCGGGCGCATGGCGGTCGGCGGAATTCGGGCTCTGGATCATTTCGTGATCGCCGTGCGCGATCTCGAAACGGCCGGTGCGGCATGGGCCGCGATGGGTTTTCGCGTGCTGCCCAAGATGCGCCATGTCACCGCCGGCTGCGCCAATCGGGTGGTTCAGTTCGGCCGCACCTATGTGGAACTGCTGGGCGATATCGAGATGATGCTGCAGATGTATCGCGGCCACTATCTGGGCCGTTTCGCGTTCGGCGAGGGCCTGGCCAATATCTGCTTCACGGCGGACGATTTGGACGCCGATCGCGCGGCGGTGGAAGCGCAGGGCATCCGCTGCGGCCCCGTCACGAGCGCGCGCCGCGCCGTGGTGATGCCGGACGGCTCGTCGCAGGATACCGACAGCGACTTCTTCTATCCCTGGCGGGAGGATCGCCCTTACATGTCGCCATTCCTCGCGGCACATCGCAAGCCGCAGATCATCTTCGTGCCCGAATATGCCGTTCATCCCAACACGGCCGAGGACGTCGTGGGCATCGTTTGCCAATCGGCGACGCCGGATGCGGATGCGGATTTCTTCGCCTCGATGTGCGGCGCCACGGCGAAGGCCGTCACGGGCGGCATGCGGCTGACCCTCGCCAAAGGCGACGTCGTCGATATTCTGACGCCCGATGCGCTCCGCGCGTGTTTCGGAGCCGTCGTGCCGGCCGGAATCGAAGCCGCGCCGGGCATCGGCGTGGGGATGACGATCCGCGTGGGGTCCCTGGCCGCGTGCCACGCGGCGCTCGATGTGGCGCCTGTGGCGATCGACGGCGCCCTGATCGTCCCGGCGGCGCAAGCCTGCGGCGCCTTCGTCCGCTTCGTCGAGCACTGACGATGGAAGCCAAATTCGGTTCGCTTGCCGAGTTGCAGGCCACCTTGGACGCGACGCCGCTGCATCGCTGGCTGGGCTTTCGCGTCGAGAGCTTCGACGCCGCGCTCGGCCTGCTCGTCATCGCGGCGCCCTGTGGAATCAACGCGGCGCGTTTCGACGGCGCCGGCCAGGCGCATGGCGGTGCGATCGCGACCCTGATCGATTCGTGTGCGACCTTCGCCTGTTCGAGCGTGCTCGGACGGCCGGTGCCGACCATGAACATGCTGGTCGATTATCTGCGCCCCGCCGCCGGCGATGTCATGACGGCCACGGCGCGCGTGCGCCGGACGGGCAAGACCGCGTCGCTGATCGACGTGGACGTCCTGTCGGGCGGCAAGCTCGTGGCGACCGGACGCTGCGTGCTGGCGAGCGGCGGATGAGCGCCCTGCCTTCGAACATGCGCGCCGTGCTTACCATGGGCCATGGCGGTCGCGAGGTCCTGAAGCCGGTTCGCGACTATCCCGCGCCGCGCGCCGGCACGGGCCAAGTCGTCGTCGCCGTGGCGGCGACGGCACTCAATTTCCACGATATCTTCACCCGTCGCGGGATGCCGGGGATCAGGATCGCCTTGCCCGTCGTCGTCGGCTCGGACGTCGCGGGCGTCGTGGCGCAGATCGGCGAAGGCATCGACGGCTGGAAGGCGGGCGAGCGGGTCCTCGTCAATCCCATCCTGCGCGACGGCCGTGTCGGCATGATCGGCGAAACGGTCGATGGCGGCCGGGCGGAATATGTGGCGGTATCCGCCGCCCAATTGCTGCGCGTGCCCGACGGCGTCGCGCTGGAAGACGCCGCCGCGCTGCCGCTCGCCTATGGCACGGCGCACCGCATGCTGTTCCGGCGGGGCAGGCTGAAGGCAGGCGAGACGGTGCTGGTGCTGGGCGCGAGCGGCGGCGTCGGCGCGGCCTGCGTGCAACTCGCCAAGATGGCGGGGGCGACCGTCATCGCCTGTGCCTCCAGCCCGGCCAAGCTTGCGCGCCTCAAAGAGGCCGGGGCGGATCATCTGATCGACTATGCGGCGCAATCGTTTTTCGCCGGCGTCAAGCAAATCGTCGGCAAGCCGCGGATGAGCGGCGCGGGCGGCGTCGATGTCGCGGTCAACTTCACCGGCGGCGATACCTGGGAAGAGACGCAGCGCTGCGTGAAGCCGGGCGGGCGCATCCTGAGCTGCGGCGCGACGGCCGGCTATGCAGTGCAGCAGGACATGCGGTTCCTGTGGACCTTCGAGCACGATGTGCTTGGCTCCAACGGCTGGACCGACGACGACCTCGTCGCATTGATGGACCTGATCGCCGCGGGACGGTTCCGGCCGCTGATCGACCGGATCCTTCCGCTGGAAGAGGCGGCCGAGGCCGAAAGGCTGCTCGAAGATCGCGAAGTCGTCGGCAAGGTGTTGTTGCGTCCATGACAAAATCGGCATCGGCCAGCGGCAATCTCGGCGACATCGTCAAGACGGATGGCGCCGGCTATCTCGACCAGCGCGATGGCGCGCACCACACGCCGGCGCAGATCGACCTGTCGGCCGCGCGGCTGGCCGCGGGCGCGATCGCGCACGGGTTTCGCCGCGGGGATCGGGTCGCGATCCTGGCGGAGAACGGCGCCCCCTTTACCGTCGCCTATCTCGGCTTGATGCGGGCGGGGCTCGTGCCGGTGCCCGTCAGCTATCGGCTCACGCCCGACACCATCGCCTATATCGTCCGCGATTGCGGCGCGGTTGCCGTCCTGCACGACGCCGCCCGCGCGGCGATGGTGCCCGATGGCGTGGCGGCGATCGACATCGGTTCGGGCGTGGACGCGCTGCTGGCCGAGCGGCCGACGGCGCCGATCTCACCGCAGCCCGGCGAGATCGCGGAGATCCTCTACACCTCGGGCTCGACGGGGCGGCCCAAGGGCGTGCCCCTGTCGCATGACGGACAGCTTTGGGCGCTGGACCGGTTCTTGGGCGTTTCCTCGCACGCGGCGGAGCGAACGGTCATCAGCGCGCCGGCCTACCACATGAACGGTCTGTTCTTCACCACGGTCGCGTTGGCGCTCGGCTATTTCGCCGTCTCGATGCCGCGGTTCGATGCGCGCGCCTACCTCGAAGCCGCGGCGGAGCATCGCTGCACGATCCTCTCGGGAATCCCCACGATGTTCGCGCTGATGGCGCGCGAGCGCGATCTGCTGGCCCGGCTCGACTTTACCAGCGTGAAGGACATCGTCATCGGCAGCGCGCCCTTGACCCAGGCGCTGATCGATCGCGTCAAGGCGATCTTTCCGCAGGCCGCGATCCGCAACAGCTACGGCACGACCGAGACCGGGCCGGCGATGTTCGGGCCGCATCCGCAAGGCCTGGCGCGCCCGCCGCTCGCGCTCGGCTATCCCTATCCGGACGTCGAACTGCGCCTGGTCGGCGGGCTCTCTGCCGACGAAGGCCTGCTCGAGACGCGCACGCCGGCGACGCTGTCGGCTTACCTGAACCTGCCCGGCGTGAGCGCGGAGCGGCTGAAGGACGGCTGGTATTCGACCGGCGACGTGCTGCGCCGCGACGCACAGGGCTTTTTCCACTTCGTGGGCCGCGGCGACGACATGTTCGTCTGCGGCGGCGAGAACGTCTATCCCGGCGAAGTCGAGAAGATGCTGGAGCGTCATCCCGCGGTTCTGGAAGCGGCGGTCGTGGCGACGGAAGACGAGATCAAGGGCGCGATCCCGGTCGCGTTCATCGTCCGTGCGCCGGGCGCGACGGTGGAGGCGGACGAGCTCAAGCAGTTTGCGCTCGCCAACGGGCCGGCCTACAGCCATCCGCGCGCCTTCGCGTTCCTGGACAGGATGCCGGTGAACGGCGCGCATAAGATCGATCGCAGCGTGCTCAAGCCGCTGGCGGCGCAGATCGTGACGGCGCTCGGACGCTAGAGCGCGTTCTTATGGAAGGCACCGGCCTTCATGATGATGCCAAGCGCGCGGCCGTCCTGGGCCAGCAGGCCGATGTCTTTCAGCGGGTTGCCATCGACCACCAGGATGTCGGCATGGGCGCCCGGCGCGATGCAGCCGAGCTTGCCGTCCAGTCCCAGGATCTCGGCGCCGATGGAGGTCGCGGAGCGCAGAATCTCGACGGGCTTGAGCACCCGGCTGCGCAACGCAAATTCGGTGCATTGCCGGTCCTGCTGCGCGCCGAACAGGTCGGTGCCGAGCCCCATCTTCACCCCGGCGTCGCGCATATGTTCGAGTCCGCGTATGACGAAGGGGAACACCGTCTCCATCTTCGCGAGACTGACCGCGGGAAAGCCCAGCGCCTTGCCGGTCTCCATCATCGCAAAGCAGACCGCCAGCGTCGGCACCGCATAGGTGCTGCGGGCGGCGAGCAGGGCCGCGGTCTCGGCGTCGATCATCGTCGCATGTTCGATCGAGCGCACGCCGAGCTCGGCGCAGCGGCGGATTGCGGTGGCGGGATGGCAATGCGCCATCACATAGGCGCCGTGGCGCGCGCATTCCTCCACCGCGCTCGCGATCTCCGCATCCGTGAACTGCATCCGCTCCAGCGGATCGGAGAGGCTGGCGACGCCGCCCGAGGCGACGATCTTGATCTGGTGGGCGCCGCGGCGCAGCTCCTCGCGCACGGCCTGGCGCACCGCGTCCGGGCTGTCCACCAGCACCGAAAAGCCGTCGTCGTGATGCAGCGCGCCGCAGCCGCAGCCGAAATCGTCGGGCGCGCGGAAATCGGCATGGCCGCCGGTCTGCGACAGGATGCGGCCGGAATGGTAGAGCCGCGCGCCGGGGATGACGCCGTCGGCCACCGCCATCGCCAGCCCGATATCGGCGCCGCCGGCGTCGCGCAGCGTGGTGAAGCCGCGGTCCAGGCTCTTGCCGAGCGCCGCGGCGGCGAAGGCGGAGAGATAGGATTTGGGGCGCTTGACCGTGCGCCCGATATTCACATCGGTGAGCATCAGATGGACGTGGCAATCGATCAGGCCCGGCATCAGGGTGCGGCCGCGCAGATCGAGCCGCACATCCGCGGTGAGTTTGATCGCGGTCGCGCTCACCTCGCGGATGAACCCGTCTTCCACCGCGACATGATGGTGCTCGAGCAGAGCGGCGGAATGGCCGTCGAAGACGGACGCGTTTTCGAAAACGGTGGTCGTCATGCGCGTCCGATGTCGAGAATGAGGCCGCCCGCCTGCGCGGCCGCGATCCGCCGCCGCGGCGCCGCGGCCGCGAGGGAAACGGCGATGATGCGCGAGGCTTCGCCATTGGCCGGCGAGGCATGGTCCTTCGCGGCGACGGCGTCCGAAACGATATCGATATCGCCGAGCGGCAGTCGGGCACGAAGCCCGGCCGGGGTGGTCTCCACGCCGGCCTCTCCGCAAAGCGCCGTCAGCAACGGCCTGAAGGCGGAAGGGTCGGCAGCGGCGACGGTGACGCCGGTCAGATCGGTTGCGCCGTTGGCATGGCGCTGCCACGCCTCGATCCAGACGACCTCCGGCACGTGCTGCTGGCTCATGAACAGCACGAAGGGCATTTCCTTCGGACCGCCGATGACGACCGTGTTGAACCGCGCCAGGCGCGTCGTTCCGTCGGGAAGCGGAACCGGCCGGCTGCCGCCGCCGATCTCGCCCATCGCCAGTCCGGCCGCCGCCAGCCGGTCGCGGTCCCGGACGATGTCTTCGGCGTTCAGCGCGATCCCGAACGGGCCCGGGCCATGGCTCGCAAGCCGGTCGCGGATCATGAAGCCGGGGCCATGCAGCTCCGCGGGAGCGACGATGCCGACGAGCTCGATGAAGTTGTTCCCGAACAGCACGATGCGGTTGGCGGTGCCGAAGCCGGCATGGCGCATCTGCGGCGCCACCGTGAAGCCCAGCCGCTCATAGTCCGCCGCGGCCGCGTCGAGATC
Source organism: Rhizomicrobium sp. (assembly GCA_036398875.1). Taxonomy (GTDB): domain Bacteria; phylum Pseudomonadota; class Alphaproteobacteria; order Micropepsales; family Micropepsaceae; genus Rhizomicrobium. The sequence continues at coordinate 8,342 of DASWOE010000047.1, read as the reverse complement.
GCGGACGAGGACCATGAGATGGTCGAGTCCAAGGCTGGGCGCCGCCAATGCGTGTCTCCCGTTCAGTCGAAATGCGCGCCGACCTCGACGCCGAAGGTGCGCGGCGGCGCCCACTGGTTGAGAAGGCCGACCAGCGGATCCTGCCGGATCATGGTCTGGGCGTACAATTCGTCCGACAGGTTGTTGCCGAACACCGCCACGAACCACTTCGAGTCTTCGATGTCGAACTGCACGCGGGCGTTGAAGATCGTGTAGGCCTTCTGCGCCGTCACCGGGTCCGCGAACGAATTGAAGTAGACGAGGGACTGGTGATGCAGCTCCCCGCGCACCGTCAGATCGCCGGCCGACGCGACCGGGAAGGTGTAGGCGGCCGAGAAATTGACCGAGAATTTCGGCGCCTGCGGCATCTGCTGGCCGGCCCGATTGGGATTGGCGAGCGGGTTGTTGGGGTCGATCGAGACGAAGTCGTCGAAATGGGCGTCCAGATATTCGACATTGCCCTCGAGCGTGAGCGCGTCGGTCGGCACGAGCGTGAGGCCCAGATCGACGCCGCGGATCGTGGCCGACGCGGCGTTGATCACGATCGGGAAGGCCCCGGTGGGGGCGCCCGGCGCGAGCGTGTTCACCTGGATGTCCTTGTAGTCGTACCAGAACAGCGAGCCGTTGAGCTGCGCCCTTCCGTCCCAATAGGTGCCCTTCTCGCCCACTTCATAGGCCAGGAGCCTTTCCGGATTGAACGCGGACTGGAACGCGGTGGAGTTGAAGCCGCCGGCCTTGAAGCCCTCGGACACCGAGCCGTACAGCATCACGTCGTCGTCGGCCTGGTATTGCAGGGTGAAGCTGGGCGTCGCGGAGTCCCAGCTCTTCGACGATTTGTCGGTCAGGACGGTGGTGCCCGGCGGGCCGAGCGCGCCCAGCGGATCGCTGATGGTCTGCAGGTAGTCCTGCGCGCGCGTTTCATAGGAATAGCGCACGCCGGCGATGCCCTTCAGCTGGTCGGTGAAGTGGAAGATTCCCTGCACATAGGCGGCATAGGCATTGGTGGTCACGCTGGCGCCGGGCTTGCTCGATGCGCTGAACGCCGGAATGCCGATGACCAATTCCTGGTAGCCGCCTTCATTCAGATAGTTCGCGCCGATCACCCATTCGAATCCCGCGGAGGGGCTGGAGCTCAGCTGGACGTCCTGGGTGAAGGTGTTCGAGCGCAGGACGGGGAAGTCGTTTGCGAACGGCACGTTGGTGCCGTCGAGGTCGAGGCCTTCGCTCAGTCCGACATGGCGATATCCCGTGACGGCGACGAGCGTTCCGATATCGGTCGTCCAGGACAGCCGGCTCGATACGCCCACCGACATGCCGTGCTCGAAATCGTCAACGTCATGGGTCACTTCGCGCTTGTTGGGGGGCACGATGCCGCCGAGCACGATGCCCAAATTGGCGCAGCAGGTCGGATCCGGCCAGTTCGCCAGCCCGTTCGAATCGTCCTCGGTCATGTAGTCGCCGATGAGCACCCAGCTGAAATCCTCGCTCGGACGATAGGCGAGGGAGACGCGGCCCGACTGCACGTCAAGATCGTCCAGCTTCTTGTTGAGGAAGATGTCCTTGCTGTAGCCGTCCCGCGTCGAGCTGATGCCGGCGACGCGAATGGCGAGATCGTCGGTCAGCGGAACGTTGATGTCGCCGCGGACGCGCACGGCGTTGTAGTTGCCGTAGGTCGCGTCGAAATCGCCGGAATATTCGTCGGTCGGCGTCTTGGAGAAGATGCGGACGGCGCCGCCGGTCACGTTGCGGCCGAACAGCGTGCTCTGCGGCCCTTTGACCACCTCGACCCGATCGACGTCGTAGAAATTCTGGATCGAGCCGACGGGGCGCGCCTGATAGACGTCATCGACGAAGATCGCGACGCTGGAGTCGGAGCTCACGCTCACCAGATCGCTGCCGATGCCGCGGATATAGGGCTGGCCGAACGCGCTGTTGGTCTTGATGACGAAGCCGGGCGTCTTGTTCTGCAGGTCCATCGTGCTCTTGACGCCGGCCTGTTCGAGCGCGGCGCCGCTGAAGGCGGCGATGGTGAGCGGAACCTTCTGCACGTCCTCGGCGCGCCGTTCGGCCGTGACGGTCACCGTTTCGATGACGTTGCTTTCGGCCCATGCGGGAAGCGCGATCCCCGCCGCAAGGATGCCGATGACGGAAGATGCGATTGCCCGCGACGCATACACACGCAAAAACATGGAGCTGCCCCTTCGATGCTGAACAGCCATGATACTGCGCTGCCGCATCGGCCGCTTGTCTCACAGAGCCGAGTTCTTGCTGCAAAGCGACAAAAGACTTGTGAGCGCCGCCGTCTCAGGCCCCCAGGGGCGGGCGGAAGTCCTTAATGCCCAGCGCCTTCTCGAACGCGATCGCCGCGGCGACGCAGCCCAGATCGTCGCCCCGGGGCGCGACGATCTGCAGTCCGACCGGCAGCCCGCCGGCCAGGCCGCACGGCACCGATACGGCCGGCTGCAGCGTGACATTGAAGAGCCAGGTGAAGGGGTTGTGTCCGAAATGATACCCATAGCGGTTGGCCTGGGAATCGGCCGGCCAGGGCCGTTCGGCGTCATAGGCCGTCGTCGGCATGGTGGGCGTGACCAGATAGTCGAAATCCTTCAGGGCGGCGGCGACGCGCATCTGAATCAGGGTCTCCTCCATCTTGCCGCCGAAATATTCCGGCAGCGTGATCTGGGCGGCCTTGGCGATGACGGCCTGCAGCTCCGGCAACAAGCTGTCGATCTTGCCGCCGGTGATTCCCGCGGCCATCCCGGTCAGGCCGGCGAACACCATCGGCGCCAGACGGTCATAGGGATCGTAGTCGAAGAAGGGATCGATGCCTTCCACTGTGGCGCCGAGATCGGTGAAGCAGCGCACCGCATCGCGGAACACGGCGGACACGCCGGGCGCGGTGGGGGTGCCGTAGCCGAACCATTCGCTCACCGCGATGCGCTTGCCCTTGAGGCTGGCATGGGCGGCGGCGCCATAGTCCTTGCCGTCATAGGGCAGCGACAGGACGTCGGTCCAATCCGGCCTGGTGACGATGTTCAGGATCGCGGGCAGGTCCGAGGCGCGGCGCGTCATCGGACCGTAAGTCGGTCCTTGTCCCATCGGCGGCGCCAGCGGAATCCGTCCGAAGCTGGGCTTGTAGCCGACCACGCCGGTATAGGAGGCGGGATTGCGGATCGAGCCGCCGCCGTCGCTGCCCCAGGCGAGCGGACCCATGTCGCTGGCGAGCGCCGCGGCGGCGCCGCCCGAGGAGCCGCCCGGCGTCTTCGACAGATCCCAGGGATTGCGGCCGGTGCCGTAAAGTCCGCTGAGCCCGGAGCACAGCGACGCCAGTTCCGGCTGGGTGGTCTTTCCGACCAGGATCGCACCTTCTTCCTTCAGCCGGGCGATCGCGGGCGCATCCGCCAGCCACGGACCTTTGAGGTCCACGGCCGTCGTCCCCCAGGGGCTGGGCATGCCCTTGGTCAGCACATGGTCCTTCACCGAGAAGGGCAGCCCGTCGAGCGCGCCGGATGGCGCGCCCCTGGCCCAGCGGGCTTCCGATTCCTTCGCGGCCGCGCGCGCGCCGTCGGCGTCCACGAAGAAGAAGGCGTTGACCTTGCCGTTGAGGCGCTCGATCCGGCCGAGCACGTGATCGATGTATTCGACGGGCGAGAGCGCGCGGTTCCGGAAGGCTTCGATGGTTTCGACGACACCGAGATATTCGACGTCCATCGCGCGATCCTCCTAAACGGTGCCGGCGCTGAACATATCGACGGCCGCCCGCCACGCGCCATCGACCTTGCGCCACACCACCAGATAGCGCAATTGCGCGGCGACCGCCGGCCCGTCCGCGAACAGCTCGGCATTGCCGATCTCGTAGCCGAGAGGGCCTTCGCAGAAGAGATCGACGGAGGTGAGCGTGGCGCGCTTGATGCCGCTGCCCATCATCGAGGCCAGCACGGCGGCCAGGGCCTCGGGCCCCTTCTGGCGCGGCGCGTCCGGCGCGATCATCGACGCGTCGGCCGTATAGAAGTCGCGCACGACGGCGGCGGCGTCGCCGCGGGCGAAATTCGCGGCAAACGTTTCGTTGGCCGCCAGCACGGCGCGCTTGAATCCGTCGAGGTCCGTCGCCGCCATGTCGTGCTCCTTCAAGAGAGGATGAACCGCTCGATTTCCCCGAACGCCGCCTCGGGCGAGTCGCGGAAGATGCCATGTCCCGAATCGTCGAACGACACGAAGCGCAATTGTTCCGGCGGCAGGGCGTCACGGAACGCCGCGGCCGCCTCCGGTGGCGTGATCGGGTCGTGCTTGCCGGACAGGACGAGGAATCTGGCCTTGCTCCTGGCGAGATCCTCGCGAAAGTCGAAGCTGTGGCCTTCGCCGCCCGCGCCGAAGAAGACATCGACGAGTTCAAGCTTCAGGATCGCGCGCTGGATGCCGGCCGGATCCTGCGCCGTGCGCGAATAGGCGGGCAGGCATTTGGTCATGTAGGTCTCGCGCGCCGCCAGATCGTCCGGACGGGTCCAGAAGCGCTCCGCCATGCCGCGCATCTCCTTGCCGCCGAGCCGTTCGAACGCGTCGAAGGCCATGTCGAGGCGGATCTTCGGCACCGTGCTGTCGAGGATGATTTTCGGACTGAGATCCGGATGCCGGACAGCCAGCGCCTGGGCCACGAACCCGCCGAAGGACAGGCCATAGACGACCGGGTTCTCGATTCCCAGGACGCGGCAGAAGGCGGCCGCATCGTCTGCCAGCTGAGCGAGATTCATCTGCGCGGCGGGCGCGGGATCGCTGCGGCCGTGGCCGCGGTGATCGAGATAGATGACCTGGCCGAGCGTGCTCAGCGTGGAATAGGCCGGCTTGTAGCTCGAATGATCGAAGCCGGGACCGCCGTGCAGCAGCAGAATGGTCGGCCGCTCGCGCAGCACGGGTCCGTCGGGAACGAATTTCGCGCCTTCGACGTCGAAAAACAGGCGGGTGTCGCCGATGGAAACGCGCATGGATACCCCGAGCTCAAGGGGACACTCTATGAAAGCCGCGGCGCGCGTGCTTGTCCGCCAATGCCGAGAACTTGCCGTCCAGCGCCAATCGCGGGTCAGCCCCGGTGGGGCGCGATCGTGCGATAGTCGCGCGGCGGCTTGCCGAAGGCGGAGCGGAAGGCACGGCTGAAATGCGCCGCGTCCGAGAAGCCCCAATTGAGGGCGATGTCGAGCACGGAGGTTCCCGAGAAGCGCGGATCGGAGAGATCGCAGCGCGCCCGTTCGAGCCGGCGCTGGCGGATCACGTCTCCCACGGAACGGCCCATGTCTTCGAACAGCCGGTGCAGGTGGCGCAGCGACACCCCGATCTCGGCGGCGATCATGGCGGGCGAGAGCGACGAATCGCTCAGATGGTCGTCCACATATTTCAACGCCCGCTGCAGCCTGCGGTCGCGCGCGCGCGACTGGGCGTCGAAATCGTCGGGCAGCGACGCGAACAGCAGATCGAGGAACGTCTCGCGGTGGCGCGTGTCGTCGGGATTGAGGGCGTCGGCCTGGACATACAGCGCCGCGGCATAGGCGCTGAACAGCGCCGAAGATCCGTGCGAGCCCGAGAACACGCGGGGCAGGGGCAGGTCGCTGTTCCAGGCGCGCTTGGCCATCAATTCGCGCGGCAGGTTGAAGGCCACGATGTCGAGGCGGTCCGCGAATTCGAATTCGGCCGGCTTGAGGGAATCGATCAGCGTCCAGTCGCCCTTGCGCAGAAGCACTTCCGCGCCGCTTTGGCGAACCGCGAGAAGTTCCGGCGAGGTCTGGAGGATGACATAGAGATAGGGCGACTGGATCTCCTGGATATGCCGGTCGTTCCAGTGCAGCGACGAGACGTCGGCGTGGTGGCGCAGCATGCGCACGTCGGCGACCCGGCGCGAGGTGACATAGCCCTTGAAATTGTCCTCGCCGGCGTGTTCGGCGTCCATCGGGCCGCACACGGTGCGAACCGTGGAAAGCCACTCGTCGAAATCGAGCGGTCGTTCATCGGTCATGATCATGCGCTCCACATCCTTCTTCGCGGTGGGTCGCTTCCTCCTCTCGATCTCCCGTTCGACCGGGAATTATCGCGCAATATGTCCGTATCATACAGCCTATCGGGCCGCGGGCCCTGTGGCGGATTTGATATACTCCGAGCCAAAAAACGCCGGCGACCATGGGGCAGCCTCTGCAAACCACGCTTAGCCTATCAACTTAGTATGGAATAGCCAGGCCGGTCCAGCCGCTTGGCCGCCCGGCTGTTTCGGAGGCTGTTCGGCTGAGACCAGCGGAGGTTGTGGCGATCGCCGCGCGGCAATCGCGCGGGCATTTGGCGCCGCGGCCCGGGCTATCCGAGCCGCTTGCGCACGATCTCGTAGAATAGCGGCACGAAGAAGAGGGCGAGCAGCGTCGCCGAAAGCATGCCCCCGATCACGCCGGTCCCGATGTCGTTCTGGCTCGCGGCGCCGGCGCCGGTGGAGATCGCCAGCGGGACGACGCCGGCGATGAAGGCCAGCGACGTCATCAGGATCGGCCGCAGCCGCAGCCTTGCGCCCTCGACCGCGGCGTCGCGAACCGATTCGCCGCGCTTCTGCGCATCGACGGCGAACTCGACGATCAGGATCGCGTTCTTGGCGGCGAGGCCCATCGTCGTCAGAAGGCCGACCTGGAAATAGATGTCGTTGTAGAGCCCGCGCAGCGTGGCGGCGAGGATCGCGCCGACGATCCCGAGCGGGATCACCAGCATGACGGACAGCGGGATCGACCAGCTTTCGTAGAGCGCCGACAGGAGAAGGAACACGACCAGGGCGGAAATCGCGTAGAGCGCGGCCGTCTGCGAGCCGGCCTGGCGCTCCTGGTAGGACAGGCCCGTCCATTCGAGACCGACGCCCGCCGGCAATTGCCCGAACAGCTTCTGGACCTCGTCCATGGCGGTGCCGGAACTCGTTCCCGGGGCCGGCGTTCCCTGGATTTCCAATGAGCCGGCACCGTTGTAGCGCTCAAGCTTCGCGGGTCCCAGCGTCCAGTGATAGCTCGCAAAGGAGGAGAACGGCGCCATCCCGCCGGACGCGCCGCGGACATACCAGCGATACAGATCGTCCGGCACCATGCGATAGGGCGCGTCGGCCTGGATATAGACCTGCTTCACGCGGCCGCGATCCACGAAATCGTTGACGAAGAGCCCGCCCCAGGCCGCGTTCAAGGTGCTGTCGACGTCGGCAAGCGAGAGGCCGAGCGCCGTGGCCTTTTCCCGGTCGATGTCGATATGCAGCTGCGCGGTGTCGTCGAGACCGTTCGGCCGCACGCCCGCCAGCAGCGGATCTTTCGCGGCGAGCTGGAGAAACTGGTTGCGGGCCTTCATCAGCCCGTCATGGCCGAGATTGCCGCGGTCTTCCATCTCGACATCGAAGCCCGATGACTGGCCGAGTTCCTGGACGGCGGGCGGCACGACGGCGAAGACCATCGCGTCGCGGATTTTCGAGAAGCTCGCCATCGCGCGCTGCACGATGGCGGGCGCATGGTTCGCCGCGCCGGAGCGCTCGCTCCAGGGCCGCAGATGCACGAAGGCGAGGCCGGAGTTCTGGCCCGATCCCGCCAGGCTGAAGCCGGCGACGATGAAGGTGGTTTGGACATTGGCCTTCTCATCGACCATGTAGTGCCGCTCGACCTGCTTGGCGACGGCGAGCGTGCGCGATTGCGTGGCGCCGACGGGAAGCGTTATCTGCGTCAACACCGTGCCCTGGTCTTCTTCCGGCAGGAAGGCCGTCGGCAGGCGCAGGAAGAGGAACACCAGCGCGACGATGATCGCGGCATAGATCAGAAGGGCGGGACGCACCCAGCCGAGAAACCGTTCCAGCAAGCGGTGATAGCGGTCGCGGCCATATTCGAAGGTCTCGTTGAACCAGACGAAGAAGCGTCCCGGCGCCGGCTCGCCGCCCTTCGGAATCGGCCTCAGCAGCGTCGCGCACAGCGCCGGCGTCAGGATCAGCGCGACGGCGATCGACAGCACCATCGCCGAAACGATGGTGACGGAGAACTGGCGATAGATGACGCCGGTCGAGCCGCCGAAAAACGCCATGGGAAGGAAGACGGCGGACAGCACGAGCGCGATGCCGATCAGCGCGCCGGTGATTTCCTGCATCGACTTCTTGGTGGCGTCCTTGGGCGAGAGGCCTTCCTCGATGTGATGCTGGACCGCCTCGACCACGCCGATGGCGTCGCCCACGACCAGGCCGATGGCCAGCACGAGGCCGAAAAGGGAGAGCGTGTTGATCGCAAATCCCAAGAACGGGAAAAAGACGAACGTGCCGATCCGCG
>DASWOE010000046.1:0-2462 GCA_036398875.1 Rhizomicrobium sp. | reverse complement strand
GCGCCGCGCTGGCCACGCGCGGCATAAGGCTGCGCGACGTGAACTGGCTGACGCGGCCCGGCGGCAGCTTCGATTGCGCGGTCAAGGTCCGTTCCACCCGGCCCCCGGTCGCGGCGTGCGTCGCGCCGTCGGCGGATGGCGGCGCCGACGTCGAACTCCTGGAGCCGGAGGAAAGCGTCGCGCCCGGCCAGGCCTGCGTCTTCTATGACGGCAGCCGCGTCGTCGGCGGCGGCTGGATCGCGCGGGCGGAGGCGCATCGCGAGGCCGCCGAATGAGCCGCTTGCGCCACGCTCTCGTCGTCGGCGGCTCGGGCATGCTCGCGGGCTTCTGCCGTTCGCTGTGCGACGACGCCGACCGCGTTTCGGTGATGGCGCGCAACGAAAAGCGCATCCGTGCCATCGCACCCGCCGTCGATGCGCTCGCCTGCGACTACAACAACGGCGTCGCGCTGGCCGAGACGCTGGCCGCGCTCGAACCGCCCGACCTGCTCGTCGCCTGGATTCACGGCCGGGCGCAGAAGGCGCGCCGTGCCCTGGCGCAATGCATCGCCGCGGAGGGGCGCTTCGTGCAGGTGCTGGGCAGCGCCCATGCCGATCCGTCCCATCCGGGGCGCCTGGCGGAAATGGCGCAGGCCGCCGATGGCCTGCCGATCGACTATCAAGCGGTCGTGCTGGGCTTCGTCGTGGAAGGCGATCGCTCGCGCTGGCTCACCAACGACGAAATCTGTGCCGGCCTGCGCGCCGCCATCCGGTCGGGCGCGCCGCTCGCCGTCGTCGGCGCCGTGGAACCCTGGAGCGCCAAGCCGTAGCAGGCCCTATCGCGCGTCGAGCTGCGCCGCGAGTTTCTTCGGCGCGGTGTAGCGCCACGCCGCCGTCACATAGGCGCGCAGGTCCCTGGGCCCGAGCTTGGCGACATCGACATGGAGCCACAGCAGCGCGCCGTTCCGCATCGGCGCGAAGATGCCGGGGCTCGCCTCGGTCAGCATCGTCACCTGGGCGTGGGGCAGGCGCAGGATCCAGCGCTCCGACGTGTCCTCGTACAGCGCGAAGGTCTTCTTGCCGATATTGAACCATCGGCCGTGCCGGTCCTGCACCTCCACGGCGCCGGGCAGGCCGAGCGCGACGCGCTTCAGGAACGCGTATTTCGGCGGCGTGCGGCGGTTGGGCATGGCGGACGCAATTATGCCACGGTCCGTGCCTAGTTTCGTCGGCAGGGCGCGCCGGCTTTCGGCGCCGCCGCTGGAGCGGGTCCCTTGACGTTCGGCCGCAAAGCCGCGCCGGTCGTGCTGGCCGTTCTGGGCCTGACCGTGCTTCCGGCCATGGCACAGAACGCTTTGCCGCTGTGCCGCGCCGTCGCCGCGCGGCTGGGCACGCAGCGCGCCGCCTTCCTGGCCGATCCGGAGCTTACGCCTCTGAAGCTTCTGTCGCGCGGGCCGGCGCCGATCGTCATGCTCGCGACCGGTTCCGGGGTCGCGGGCGTGCCCGGCGCGAAGAACGACATGCTGGCGCAGCAGGGTGCGACCGCACTCGGCGGCTACGGCGCCTATTTCGCCGGCGTCTATCGCCCCGATCCGGCGCTGGCGGCCGCCGTCGCCGAAACCATCCCGTTCGAAATCGTCCGGGTCGAAGGCTTTGCGGGCGATCCGCTGCAGGCGCTGTCCGCGTCGGCCGGCAGCGCGCATTGCTCGACCTATCTCTTCTTCCTCGCGCCCGACGGCGGGGCGGGCCGCCTGGCGCCCGATCCGCCCGCCACGCTGGAAGGCGGCATGTCCGAGGACGTCGGCGCGCACCGCGTCGAATGCTATGTGAGTGAAGGCGCGCTGGCGCGCATCGCCGGCCATGACGGCTTTCTCGTCGCCGACGGCGATCCGGTGTCGTTCGACCGCGATCTGCGGCTCGCGCTGTTCGATGCGGGCGCCTGGAGCCCGGCCTGCATGGTGTCGATCGCCTTCACGACCAGCTACGGCGCCTCGAACACGGCGCTCGCCGCCGGCGGCCCCGTCACGCGCGGCGATCTTGAGCGCGAAGGGCCCGCGATCGCCCGGGCGCTCGACCTTGCGACGGAGAAGAAACCGTTTTCCTACGGGCCGCCCGTGCCGGCGGCGCGGCGCGAAGCGATCCGCCGCGTCGTCGCCGGCATCAAGGCCGGCACCATCGAGGTGCCCGACAGCCTGCCGGGCGGCAACGGCGACTGGGCCGTCGCGCTGGACGGCGCGGATGTCCAGCCTGTCGTCCTGCAGGGCGAGGCGTTCGTGCTGCGCGCCGCGCATTTGAGCATGGGCTGGCGCGCCCTGCCCGGCTACAGCGCGGCGGTCTACCGGCTTGCCGGCACGGGCGTCGAGCCGGTGGCGTTCCTGCGGATCGAGGCGCGGCGCGGTCCGTTCGCATCCGTGCGGGCCGGGTTGTTGCCGCCGAAATCGTGATTTCCGCCTTGCCTTGACAGGCTTTAGGCCCGCCCATTAC
>DASWOE010000045.1:0-3944 GCA_036398875.1 Rhizomicrobium sp. | reverse complement strand
GCGCGTCGTCGGACAGCGCCGCCGTGTCGTGGACCACGACCGGCTCGGCGAGAAGGCTGAGTGCGGGAAGCTGATACTCTCCCGACACCAGATCGAGCCCCGGCTGGCGCGGCCGCTTGATGTTGGTCGCCGCGGCCTTGCGCGCCTCTTCGCGCTTGACGCGGCCCTCGCGCCGCTCGGCGAGGCGGGTGGCCGCGATCGGTTCGGGCGCCATGTCCAGGGCATAGCCGTCGGCATCGTCGTGCTCCGGCTCGTCGTCGAAGGCGGGCTCGAAATCGTCTTCGTCGTAATCGCGCGCCTTGCGGAAGGTGAAGCTCGGCATCTTCAGCAGCGACCCGGCCCACATCAGGGCGGCCGGTATGTTGGCCGCGCCGTGCAGGATGGGCATCAGGCGCAGGCCGGTGGCGAGAAAGGCGAGCGGCAATCCGGCCGCCAGAAGGGCAAGCGGCAGCGCAAACGCGATCCAGGGCTGCGCATAGACCTGCGCGACATGGGCGGAGAGCGCCTGCACCGCAATCCCGATCACGCCGCCATTCTGTGCCGGCAGGCTCGCCAGCGCCGGCAGCGCGCCGAGGCCGGCGGCGGACAGGACGGTGCCGAGGGGCCAGGCGAAGGCGCGTCCCATGGCGTGGCGCAGATGCTGTCCCAGCAGGGCGCGAATGCCCCAGGCCAGCGGCGGCGCCAGCGCGGCGATCGCGGCAAGGCCGAACGCCTGCAGCAGCATGTCGGCCGCCATCGCGCCGGGTCCGCCCAGCAGATTCGAGGTGCTCGACCCGGTGGCGTTGTTCCAGCTCGGATCGGACGAGTCGTAGCTCGCCAGCGCCAGTAGCGCCGCCGCCGCGCCGAGAAAGAGCAGGGCGCCCGCGCCCCGCATCACCAGCAGCCGCAGCAGCCGGGCCAGCGAGCGGCGCGCATCGGCCAGGGCGTCGGCCATTGCCGCGCCACGCGATCGCGGCTGATAGACCCCGCCTGCCATGATGCGACGCGTCGCCGGGCTCATCGGCGCTCCAGGATTTCAGACATCCTTTCAAGAGCGGTCATAATGGTTGACACCTCGTTAACGAGGGCCACCCGGATGTACGAAAACCCAGGGTTTGACCGGATATCTCCCGCGATCACGTCTCGTCCCATATAGGCGCCGGGCAGGGTCCGCACGCCGGCCTCGCGCCACAGGCGAAGCGCCGCCTCCTCGCCATTGCCGACATCGAGCCAGAGAAAGAAGCCGCCTTCCGGCAGGCGAAGGCGGTTGCCGAGCAGGCGCCGCGCCACGCCGAATTTCTCGCGATAGCCGGCACGGTTGGCCGCGACATGCGCGTCGTCGCGCCAGGCTTGCGCCGAGGCGGCGATGATCGGCAGCGGAACCTGCGGACCGGCATAATTGCGCAGCTGGCGGAAGCGTTCGATCAACCTGGCATCTCCAGCCACCAGGCCGGAACGAAGGCCCGGAAGTCCCGAGCGCTTGGACAGCGAATGGAACGTCAGCAGCCGTTCGAACGGCGCGCCGCGCGCCGTCAAGGCGCCGAGCGGCTCCTTGTCGAGATAGATGTCGGCATAGCATTCGTCGGCGAACACCGTGAAGTCGTAGCGGTCGGCCAGCGCGAACAGCGTTCGCCAATAGGCGTCGTCGGCGCAGGCGCCCTCCGGATTGGACGGCGAGCAGACATAGACGGCGGCGGTGCGCTCCAGCAGCGATGGCGGCAGCGACGCATAGTCGGGAAGGAAGCGGTTCTCGGCCGTCGCCGGCACGAACACCGGCTCGCCGCCGCAGCCCAGGGCCGCCGCCGCATAGCATTGGTAGAACGGATTGGGGATCAGGATGGCGGGGCGTTGGCCGGCCTTGCTCTGCGGCACCACCGTGAAGGCGGCCAGGAACAGGCCCTCCCGCGTGCCGTTGAGCGGCAGGAGGCTCCGGTCCGGATCGACCGATTCCGGCGCCAGCTTGAAGCGCCGCGTCAGCCAGCCGGCCGCCGCCTCGCGCCATTCCCGGCTGCCATTGATCGGCGGATAGGTGCCGAATTCCGACGCATGTCGCGCGATGGCCTCGGCGACAAAGGCGGGAACGGCGCCGTTGGGATCGCCGACCGCCAGGCCGATCAGCGGCCGGCCCGGACTATGGGGGTCGAGCAGGGCCGCCAGCTTGGCAAAGGCCGAAGGCGGCAGTTCCGAAAGGCGGCCGGGAAAGACGGACATCGGGCATCGGGTGTCGGGTGTCGGGCGGACGATACACAAATCCGCGCTGCGATGTCCGCTCCCCACAAACAAAAGGGGCGCCCCTTTCGGGGCGCCCCAGTCGAGGAGGAAGAACCGCTACACGGGGGATCAGCCGTGTATCGTTTCTCCGTGGAGGTTGATATCGAGACCCTCGATCTCGACCTCCTGGGAGACTCTCAAGCCCACGATCATGTCGATCACCTTCAGGATGATGAAGGTGGCGACGCCGCAATACACGAACACGATTGCGACGTTTTCGAATTGGATCCACATCTGGTTGAGGTTGCCGTCATACAACCATCCATGCGCCGCCGAGTTGATCGCGTTCTTGGCAAAGGCGCCGGTCAGCAGGGCGCCGAGCGCGCCGCCCACGCCGTGCACGCCCCAAGTGTCGAGCGCGTCGTCGTAGCCGAGAAGCTTCTTCACCCAGACCGAAGCGATGTAGCAGACCACGCCGGCCGACACGCCGATGATGAGGCCGCCGAAGCCATCGACGAAGCCCGATGCCGGGGTGATCGCCACCAGACCCGCGACCGCGCCGGAAATCATGCCCAGCACCGAGGGTTTGCGCGAGATGATCCACTCCGCGAACATCCAGCCGAGCGCCGCCGCCGCCGTGGCGATCTGCGTCACCGCCGCCGCCATGCCGGCATTGTAGCCCGCCGTCACCGCCGAACCGGCGTTGAAGCCGAACCAGCCGACCCAGAGCAGCGAGGCGCCGATCAGGGCGAAGAGCAGGTTGTGCGGCGCCATGTTCTCGGTGCCCAGGCCCACGCGCTTGCCCAGCATCAGGCAGGCGACGAGACCCGCGGTACCGGCGTTGAGATGCACCACGGTGCCGCCGGCATAGTCGAGCGCGCCCATTGTGCCGAGGAAGCCGCCGCCCCACACCCAATGGGCGATGGGAACATAGACCAGCAGCAGCCACAGCGACATGAACCACATGAAGGCCGAGAACTTCATGCGGTCCGCGATCGCGCCGGCGATCAGTGCCGGGGTGATGATCGCGAACGTCATCTGGAAGAACATATACACCGACTCCGGAATCGTGCCGGCCAGCGGGTTGATGCTCTTTAAGCTCATGTTGAACAGCATGAACTGGTTGAAGCTGCCGATGTACTGGTTGAGGTTGCTGTCCGCGTTGGGCGTAAGCGCCACCGAATAGCCGATGATCATCCAAAGCACGGTGATGATGGCGGTCGCGCCGAAGCTTTGCGCCGCGGTGGCCAGGATGTTCTTCTTGCGCACCATGCCGGCATAGAACAGCGCCAGGCCCGGAATGGTCATCATCAGGACCAGCGCGCTCGACGTGATCATCCACGCCGTGTCGCCGGAATTCAGCGGATCGGGCGGCGGCGCCGCGGCCAATGCCGAACCGGTCGTCAGCGCCAAGGCACCAAGGCCGGCGCCGATGCCAAGCCCCACTCGCTTCAATTTCGAAAAACTCATTTCATGCTCCCCTCTGTGGATCCCATTGCATTCGCCTGATTGACTAAAGTGCATCGCCGTCCGTTTCCCCGGTCCGGATGCGCACGACCTGCTCGAGCGGCGTGACGAAAATCTTTCCGTCGCCGATCTGTCCCGTCTTTGCCTTGGACGTGATGGCCTCGATCACCGCCTCCGCCATTTCGCTCTTGACCGCGACCTCGATCTTGAGCTTCGGCAGGAAACTCACGGCGTATTCCGCCCCGCGATAGATCTCCGTGTGGCCCTTCTGCCGCCCGTATCCTTTG
>DASWOE010000044.1:0-7839 GCA_036398875.1 Rhizomicrobium sp. | reverse complement strand
GGGGCCTGCATCGAGGGGATGCTGTCCTCCAGCGCGCCCTTCGTGGCGGTGATGGATGCCGACCTGCAGCACGACGAGAAGGCGCTGATCGCCATGCTCGACAAGCTGCGCAGCGGCGCCTGCGACCTGGTCGCCGCCAGCCGCTATATCGAGGGCGGCAGCGCCGCCTCTTTCGATGGGTCGCGGGGCGCGATCAGCCGGCTGGCGACGACGATCACGCAGACGATCCTCGCCGTGCCCTTGAGCGATCCGATGAGCGGCTTCTTCATGCTTCGGCGCGAGCGGTTCGATGCGATCGCCGGGCGGCTTTCGCCCGCCGGCTTCAAGATCCTGCTCGACATCGTCGCCACCGCCGGGCTGTCGCTGCGGGTCGCCGAGCAGTCCTATGTCTTCGGCAAGCGCGAGCAGGGCGAAAGCAAGTTCAATGTCCAGATCGGCATCGAGTTCCTGGGACTGATCCTGGCCAAGCTGACCGGCGACGTCGTCGATCCGCGCTTCATCTTCTTCGCCTTCGTCGGCGCGATCGGTCTCATCGTGCACCTGGTCGTGCTCAAGATCGCGCTGCTGTCGGGCGCCTCGCCCTTCTATGTCGCGCAGGCGATCGCCACCTTCGTCGCGCTGTGCAGCAATTTCGTGCTCAACAACGAATTGACCTATCGCGACCGCCGGCTGAAGGGCCTCACCATCGTCTGGGGCTTCGTCGTGTTCTGCCTGTTCTGCTCGATCGGCGCGCTCACCAATGTCGGCATCGCGAACTGGTTCTATGCCGAGGAGCCGGTGTGGTGGGTGGCCGGCGCCGCCGGCGCGGTGATGGGCCTGTTCTGGAACTACGCGATGTCGAGCCTGTTCGTGTGGCGCACGCGATGAGCGCCGCGCGGCGCTTCCTGGTCGCCGTCGCCGTCCTGACCGCGATGCGCGCCGTCGCCGCCGCGGTGCTGCCGCTCTCGGCCGACGAGGCCTATTACTGGCTGTGGTCGCGCCATCTGGCCGCCGGCTATTTCGACCATCCCCCCGCCATCGCCTTCGTGATCCGCTTCGGCACGAGCCTGTTCGGCGACACCGCGTTCGGCGTGCGCTTCGGCGCGCTGGTCCTGTCGCTCGCCGCGAGCGGCTTTGTGTGGGGCGCCGGCGCCGCGCTGACCGGCGATCGCGATATCGGCGCGCGCGCCTGCCTGTTCTTCAATCTCACCTTGATGATCTTCGTCGAGACGCTGGCGGCGACGCCCGATGCGCCGGCCGTCGCTTGCGCGGCCGCCGCGCTTTATGCGCTCGCAAGGCTGGTTCAAAGCGACAGGGGCGCGTGGTGGCTCGGCGTCGGCGCCGCCGCCGGGCTCGGCCTGCTGTCCAAATACACCGCGCTGTTTCTTGGCGGCGGCATCGCGGTGTGGCTGCTGCTCGCGCCGGACGGCCGGCGCTGGCTGGTCACGGCCTGGCCCTGGGCCGGCGGCGTCGTGGCGCTCGCGATCTTCATGCCCAATCTTCTGTGGAATGCCGGCCATGACTGGATGACGTTCGCATTCCAGTTCGGGCGCATCGCCGGGGGCCATCTGACGCTGCGCTTTCTGTTCGAATTCCTGGGCGCGCAGCTCGTTCTGGCCTCGCCCTTTCTCTTCGCGCTGGCCGCGCTGGGGCTTGCTTTCCGCGGCCGCGAGCGCGACGGCGGCGCCTTCCTGCTCGCGGCGCTGGTATTTCCGTCCGCGCTCTATTTCCTCATCCACTCGCTGCACGACCGTATCCAGGGCAATTGGCCGTCCTTCCTCTATCCCGCGCTCGCCATCGCCGCCGCGCAGGCTTTCGCGCAGCGCGATTGGCCCGGATGGCGCGCCGCGATCTGGCGCGTCGCGCGCCCGGCCGCGGTGCCGGTCGCCGCTCTCCTGCTGCTGGCCGTCTATGCCCAGGCCGTGTTCGGCGTCGTGCCCTTCGGGCGCGGCGATCCTTTGGCGCGGCTGCTGGCGGTGGGTATCGACGATGTCGCCGCCGCGATCGATGCCGCCGAGCGGCGAACCGGCGCCGCCGCGCTGGTCACCACCGATTACGAGTCGACCGCCTGGTACGCGTTCTATCTTCGCCCGCGCCTGCCGCTGATCCAGGCGACCGATGCCTTCCGCTATCCGGATGCGGCGGTGCCGGATGCGGCGCTGCTGTCCAAGCCGTTGCTCTATGTCGCGGAAAAGAAGCTCGACCGGCATGGCGAACTGACCGCGAGCTTTGCGCGGGTCGAGCCGATCGCGGCCTTCGACCGCAAGCGTCGCGGCGTGGCGATCGCCCATTACACGATCTACCGGCTCACGGGCTGGCGCGGGACGCCGCTGGGCCGTGTTCTCTAAGGGCGCGATGTCGGGGGGAAGGAAGAGCGGACACCCAATGCGGGCTGTCGAAGGGGCTGGGGCGTTCCGGATCAGACGTCCGCTCTGGTTTAGATAACGACGACTCCCAAATCGGGTTGCACGGGCCGGCAAATTTTTTAGGGGGAAGGGCTTTCGCCGGCGGGATCCGGCACAAGCCATTGAATGCGAAGTGCTTTATCGCGGGATCGCGCGCTGGAAATCGCGGTGGCGGGCGCGGTCAGATCGGCGGGCGGCCGCGCAGGGCGCCGGAGAAGGCGCTGACGATCAGCAGCACGACGAAGACGATCAGCAGGATCTTGGCGATCGACGCCGCCAGCCCGGCCAGCCCGAAGAAGCCCAGATAGCCGGCCACCAGGGCCAGGATCAGAAACAGGATGGCATAGCCGAGCATGATGCGTGCCTTTCTTGCAGGAAAGGAAACGCAGCGCCGAATCCTCGGTTCCGGCTATTTCCGCTTGCGGCCGGCGAGAAACATCTCCGCCACGCCGACCAGGATCGCACCGATGATCGCGATCCAGGGCGTCTCCTTGGCGATCGCCGCGAACAAGGCGGTCCACAATCCGTTCGGCGGCACGATGGATCTCGGCTTGGGCTTGGGGCGGCTCATCAGCGTGAGAGCGGCCCACAGCACCGGCGGTCCGACGAAGATGGCGCCGGTCACGGCCGCGCCGCCGGCAACGCCGAGGATCGGCGTCAGGGCGACGGCCAGCGCATAGCTCAAGAACCCGACGCCGAACACCACCAGCAATAAGCCGATGACCGCCAGCACCGCGCCTGCGGCGATTTTTGCCCCCATCGAACGGCCCGTCAGCGACGCAGAAGCATGGCAAGAAAGGCGCCGACGCCGGCGGCGATCGCCAGGGCGGTCAGGGGCTGCTCGCGCACCGTCGCGCGCAAGGTCTCGGCATTCTCCTGCGCCCATTCCTCGACGTCTTCGGCGGCCTCGAAGGCGGTGCGGCTGGCCTGGGCGGCGGTTTCTTCGGCGAGCGAATAGGCGCGCTCGGCCACGGCTTCCGCCTTTTTCAGCGTATCGCGCGCCTGGGCCGACGCCACGCCGCTGACTTCGCCCGCCAGCGCGCGCAGGTCCTTTTGCAGGCTCTCCAGATCGCCGCGCAGGGCGGCCAGCCTTGCGTCGATATCCGCACTGGCGGCGGTAGTGCCGGGGGCGCTCATGCTTGTCTCCGTAACCTCAAGAATATTAGGGGAAATCCCGCGAACAATGCCTTAAAGTTCCCGGCAAGGGAACGCGGCAATCAGGCGGCCTTCCTGGCGGCAGAATGGAAGAACAGCGCCTGGCCGACCGTCGCCTGCACGGTTTCGGGCAGGAACGGTTTGGCGATGAGATAGGTCGGCTCGGGCCGCTCGCCGGTCAGGAGCTTCTCCGGATAGGCGGTGATGAAGATCACCGGAATGTCGAAGCTGTCGAGAATCTCCGCGACCGCGTCGATGCCCGAACCGCCCTCGCCGAGATTGATGTCCGCGAGCACCAGCCCCGGCCGTTCCGAATGCGCCTTGGCGACGGCTTCGGCGCGCGTGGCCGCCGTCGCGACGACCTTATGGCCCAGCTCGGCCACCAGGTTTTCGAGGTCGAGCGCGATGATCGGCTCGTCCTCGATGATCAGCACGCGGCTGGCGAGCTGGCGGTCGATGGTCTGTTGCGCATCCACGATGGCGCGCTCCACCGCCTCGGCGCTCTCGTCGAGGATGAAGGCCGCTTCTTCGAGGCTGAAGGCCTCTACCGCGGTCAGCAGGAGGGCGGCACGCCGGTTGGAATCCAAGGCGCCGAGCCGGGCTTCCGGACTGACCCCGCCATCGGCTTGCAGCTGGACGGGTTCTTCGCTGCGGGCGGCGACCGATTGCCAGATGGCGTGAAACACCCGGTACAGGCCGGCGCGGGGCGCGGCGCCCTCGACCAGGGTCTGGTCCCCGGTCAGCAATGCGGACAGCGCGGCGCGCACATAGCTGTCGCCGCTGGTCTGCGATCCGCACAGGGCGCGGGCATAGCGGCGAAGATAGGGAAGGTGCGGCGCAAGCGTTTGGGACATGCTCATAAACGACCCTGCTCCTTCGACGGGTATGATGAACCTTACATGAGGGGGAATGCGGGCCTGCGGGAAAAGTTCCATGCCCGGCGGAACCATTGGCCGGGCGCCGGCGTTGGCACGGGTGAAGGAGCGGGTGGGCGGATGAGTCAAAATAACGGGCTGATTTCCTTAAATAATCAGCACCGATCGGAGAACGGCTTTGTCAGGCGCACCGCAACAGCGGAACTGGAACTTGTCTAAGGACCAAAATCCCAACCGCGAAAAGGCGCGCGCCATAAGGGCGCGCCAGCGCGTCATCGGACGGGAGCTGCGGCGCATCTACGACGCCGTGGCGCATGAACCCATTCCGGACGAGTTCATGGACCTGCTGCAAAAGCTGGATGCGCAGGAAGAGCCGGGGAAGAAGTCGTCATGACGGCCCCGCACTCCGCTTCCATGTCGCACAATCCGACCAACGCCGATGCGCCGGACTTCAAGACGGAGCTGCTGGGCCTGGTTCCTTTCCTGCGCGCCTTTGCCCGTTCGCTCTGCGGCAGCCATGAGGGCGCCGACGATCTGGCGCAGGAGGCGCTGGCGAAGGCCTGGCAGTCGCGCGATTCCTTCGTGCCGGGCACCAATCTGAAGGCCTGGCTGTTCACGATCCTGCGCAATCAGTTCTATTCCGACCGCCGGCGCGCCTGGCGGCAGGCGCCCTGGGACCAGGAGGCGGCCGAGAAGATTCCCGGCGGCGGCCAGGATCAGGGCTGGTCGGCGGAATTGTCGGACACCGCCCGGGCGCTGCGGGCGCTGACCGACGAGCAGCGCGAGGCGCTGATACTGGTGGGCGCCGGCGGGTTCTCCTATGAGGATGCCGCGGAAATCTGCAATTGTGCCGTGGGCACGGTGAAAAGCAGGGTCGCGCGGGCGCGCAAGGCGCTCATCGCGATTCTCGATGGCGATGAGGTGTTGCCGCCGTCGGACCGGCCGCCCGAAGGAGAGGCCGCCCGTGAAATCATGGCGCAATTGGATCGCCTCGCGCCGCCCGACGATGCCGCCAGACGAGGCCGCAAGAACCGCGACGACTGAACGCGGCTGGCCTCTTCGCATCACGCTTCTGATCGCGGTGACGATCGCGCTGCTGCCCATCGCCGTGGTGAGCATCCTGCAGGGCATCGAGCGCGCGCAGATCGATGTCGCGCAGGTGCACGAGACCCTGGTGCAATCGGCCCGCGCCGCCGCCGGCGACGAGGAGGGCCTGCTGTCCTCGGCCGAGCAGATCGCGCGCGCGCTGTCGAATATCCGCGCCGTGCGCAATGTGACGCCGGATTGCGACGGCGTGCTGGGCGACGCGCTGATCGGCGTGAAATATTTCGCCAACATTTCCCGGCTCGATGCGTCGGGCCGGAATATCTGTTCGGCGCTGCCTTTGGCCAAGGGAAACAGCGCCGCGCAGCGGCCGGTCTTCGCGCTCGCCCGCCGCTCCAAGTCCTTCGTCGTGAGCGGCCAGCTCCAGAGCCTTGTGCTCAAGCGGCCGGTGATCGCCGGCATGCTGCCGCTGCACGACGCGGACGGCCGCTTCGACGGCGTCGTCTCGGTGGTCCTGCAGCTGCATTGGCTCGACTTCATGGTGCGCGCGCACGAGCTCGCCAAGGGCGCCGTCGTGCTGATCTACGACCGCGACGGCAATCTGCTGGCCTCCAACAACCCCGTCGTGGGCAAGGCGCTGGTCGCGACCGCCGGCCGCTATGGCGCGCCGGGCGAAGTGCATTCGGCCTACGACGCCCGGGGCCAGAACTGGAGCTTCGCCACCTCGCCGCTGCACGGCGGCGCGATCAACGTCGCCTTTGCGATGCGCGAGAGTCACCTGTTCGGCCCGACCTATCTGCATGTCGGCGCCGACTTCCTGATGCCCATCCTGATGATCGGGCTTGCCTGGGCCGGCATCTGGTTCGCGACCGAGCGGCAGGTGACGCAGTGGATCGCCTATCTGCGCCGCATCTCGGCCGCCTACCGCAGCGGCCACTACACGATCCGCCCCCAGCTCGCCGCGGCGCCGCGCGAGTTCCGCAGCCTGGGCGACGGGCTGTCCGAAATGGCCGAGGCGATCCAGGACCGCGATCGCAAGCTGCGCGACGCGCTGACGCAGAAATCGCTGCTGATCCGCGAAATCCATCATCGCGTGAAGAACAATCTGCAGATCGTCATGAGCCTGCTCAGCCTGCAGGCCGGGCAGCTCAAGGACCCCGCGGCGCGCGACGCGCTGATGCAGGCGCAGGCGCGCATCAATGCGCTGGCGCTGGTCCACCGCATCCTGCACGAGATCGAGGACCAGACGACGATCGACCTCAAGCGCCTGCTGCACGAATTGGCGCATCAGATCACCGAGGGCATGCGCGGCGAGAACAGCACGATCCGCGTCGAGGAGGATCTGGCCGAGCGCGAAGTGTCCGGCGAGATCGCCGTCCCGCTGGCGCTGTTCGCGGTCGAAGCGCTGACCAACATCTTCAAATACGCCTTCGCGCCCGGCCAGGCCGGGACCGTGACGATCGCGCTCAGGCCGATCGAAAACGCCAAGCTGCGTTTGGCGATCGGCGATGACGGCGTGGGCTTCGATGCGAACATGCAGAGGAACGGCATCGGCACGCGGCTCATCCGAACCTTCGGGGCGCAGGTCGGCGGGGTCTCCGCGCTCTGTTCCCAGCCGGGCAAGGGCACCACGGTGGAGGTGGTGTTTCCCGATCCGCAGCCGCCCGGCTAACCTGCGGTTCCGAAAGGAACAATTGGAAACAAGCGCTTGCGCCGGCCGTTCTCGGGCATGGGCGCGTGCTTGTGCGCCCTCGGCAACGGAGAAGAAGAAAATGGGAAACCAGGACAATAACCGCACGCAGCAGCAGGACTTGAACCGGCGTGAGCCGCCGCAGCAGGACCAGGAAGGCGACAAGCGCGCCGCGGGCGGGGACAAGCAGGACCGGCACGGCCGCACGGCTGCCGGGCAGCAGCGCGACAAGTCCGATCGGGACGCATGAACGATCGCTGACGCTTCGCGTTTTCGAAAAGGCGGACCGGTCCGAAAGGGCCGGTCTTTTTGCATCCTTGCGTTTCGCACGCCGCGATTGTCTCGTGCGCCCGTCCGGCGCATAAACCGGCCATCGATTTCCGGGAACGAAATTCATGGCGGATTCCTTCGACGCGATCGTCATCGGCGGCGGCCCGGGCGGCTACAACGCCGCGATCAGGCTGGGCCAGCTCGGCCTGAAGACGGCCTGCATCGACAAGCGCGGCACCTTCGGCGGAACCTGCCTCAACATCGGCTGCATCCCGTCCAAGGCGCTGCTGCATACGAGCGCATTGTTCGACGAGGCGCGCAACCATCTGCCCAGGCTCGGCATCAGGACGAGCGTCGAGCTCGATCTCGCCGGCATGATGGCGCACAAGACCAAGGTGGTCGGCGAGCTCACCCGCGGCGT
>DASWOE010000043.1:0-24446 GCA_036398875.1 Rhizomicrobium sp. | reverse complement strand
GCCAATCCGCGCACCATCGTGGTGCTGGAGACCGGCGGGCCGGTTGTCATGCCCTGGCTGGACAAGGTGTCGGGCGTGCTCGAAGCCTGGTACGCCGGAAACGGCGGGGCGACCGCCTTGGCGCGCATCCTGTTCGGCGAGATCGATCCGTCGGGCCGGCTGCCCATCACCTTTCCGCAGAGCGAAAGCCAATTGCCGCGGCCGGCGCTGACCGACGCGGCGACGGCGCGCGCGCCATTCCATGTTTCCTATGCCGAGGGATCCGATGTCGGCTATCGCTGGTACGACACGCGCAAGCTGACGCCGCTGTTTCCCTTCGGCCACGGCCTCTCCTATGCGAGTTTCGACTGGACCGGATTCGCGGCCGCGGCAGGCGATACGGTGACCGCCACGGTGACGGTCACCAACACCGGCGCGCGGGACGGGAGCGATGTCGTGCAGCTTTATGTGACACCGCCAGGCGGCGCGGCCCGACTTGCGGGCTTCGCCAAAATCCGTTTGAGGCCGGCGGAATCGCATAGCGTGACGCTCGTCGCGGAGTCGCGCACATTCGCGCGGTTCGATGCCACCGCCGACCTCTGGCGCATCGCCGCCGGCGACTACGAGGTCAGCGTGCGCGCTTCGGCGACGGACATCAAAGCGGCCGCGCATGTGACACTGTCGGAACGGACGATCAAGCCGTGAGTGCGGACACCCGCGTCCTGGTCGGCGATATCGGCGGCACCCATGCGCGGTTCGCGCTCGTCGATACCGCAGCAAAGCCCTGGCGGATCGAACATCGCCTGGACATCGACGGCGATCTTCCCGAGCCGAAGGCGCTGCTTCGCCGCTATCTCGATCGCGCGGGACTGGCCGCGATCCCCGAAGCCGCGGCGGTGGCCGTCGCCGGCCCGGTCACCGCCGGCAAGGTGCGTCTCACCAACCGCGGTTGGGAGATTTCGGAAGACGAACTGCGTGCCTTCGGATTTGCCGATGGCCTGCTGATCAACGATTTCGCGGCGCTGGCCTTTTCCATCGCGGCGCTGGAGCCGACCGAGGTTCATCTCATCGGCCCCAATCTGGCGGGCCTGGGCGGCGAACCCATATCCGTCATCGGCGCGGGAACCGGCTTCGGCGCAGCCTGTCTTGCACGCTTCCGCGGCCGTTCGGTTCCGGTCGCGACCGAGGGCGGCCATGCGAGCTTCGCAGCCGGGGACGCCCACGAAACCGCGGTGGCGCAAATCCTTGGCCGCCGCTTCGGCCATGTGTCCATCGAGCGTGTGCTTTCGGGACCGGGGCTCGAGAATCTATACACCGCGCTGGCGGAGGTTTCGGGCCGGGCGTCACAGGAGCTGCGCGCCGCCGACATCGCGGCACGCCACGACAGCGACACGCTCTGCCGCGACGCGGTCGAGATGTTCTGCGCGATCTACGGCGCCGTCGCAGGCGACTTCGCGCTGCTGCACGGTGCGCGCGGCGGTGTCTATATCGCCGGTGGAATCGCGGCGAAGATCGAGACCATCCTGAAAGCGAGCGCGTTTCGCGCCCGCTTCGAGGCCAAGGGAAGGATGGCGCCCTATGTGCGCGCGATTCCGACGCATCTGATCGTCAGCGAGGATACCGCCTTTCTCGGCGCGGCGAGCGCCAGCCTCGAATTCCGCGGCGAATAGCGCGGGAACGCTCAGCCCTTGACGGCTTGGCCCGGCGGGAGATTTTTGCCGGGCTCCGGCGTCACCAGGGGAAAATCGCCGTTTTCGGGATCGATAGCCGGCGGTTCGGCGCCCGCCAGGCGTTCGTTCGTGTCCGTGACGGTGGTGCGCGGGGCATAGATGTCGTCGCGCAGATCGTGCGGTTTCGTTGGTTGCTTGGCCATGGGCGAGCCTGCCGTTCGGGTTTCACAAGAGACAACGGCGCGCAGCGTGAAGAGTTTCGCCGCCGGCGCAATCGACCTCAGGACGCGCGGCCGGCGGCAATCCAGCTTTCGACGTCATGCCAGACGGTCGGGCCTTCGAGATCGCGCAGCAGCATGTGGTAGCCATGGTCGTAGCGATGGACGTTCGCCTTCCCACCCAATTTTTCGATCACGTCTTCCGTCGGCGCGGCGGGGATCACCTGGTCGTTCTTGCCATAGAGAAACAGGATCGGCGGCGCGGTGGCGAGCCGATCCGGCGCGTGCCGCGCGTCGTCCATCAGATTGGCGAGACCCCAGACTGCATCGGCGCGGGTGTCCTTCTGCACCAGCGGGTCGCGGGAATAGGCGCGCAGCATGGAGATGTTGTCCGACGGCCAGATGTGAACCACGCCGCGGCCGGAAACGTGCAGGCCGGGCAGCGTATGCGCCGTGATCCAGAGCGCGATGCGGTAGGAGAGCGGCATGTCGGAGCGCGACCACACGGCCGGCGCGACCAGGATCGCGCCGGCCAGCCTGGGCGCGTCGGGCTCGGCCAGTTCGGAGAGAACCACGGCGCCGCCCATGCTCTCGCCCAGCGCATAGACCGGCAGGCCGGGATATTTCGCGCGCGCCGCCGCGACCGCATCGACGAAGTCGTGCCGCATCGTCTGGCTGCCGGCCCACAGGCCCGGATTGGGCGAGGCGCCGAAGCCGCGCTGATCGTAAGCCAGAGTTGCGATACCATGCCCGGCCCAATCCTGCGCCGGCATGGCGATGAAGTTCGAATAGTCGCCCATGCCGTGCAGCGCGACGATGACGGCCGAAGGATGCTCCGGTCCCCAGACATGCAACGGCAGCTTCTCGCCGTCGCGCGCGACCAGCGCGGCATCGGTCAGCTCCGGCGCCTCATCGGTGATTCCGCGCGGCGCAAGCAGGGGGGCGCAGGCGGCGAGCGCGAGGACCAATCCGGCGGCGCAGGCGCCGGCGACGAACGACTGGCGGCTCATCAATCCCCGCGCAGAAGGTTGCGCGCGATGACGATCTGCTGGATCTGGGAGGTACCCTCGTAGAGGCGGAAGATGCGCACGTCGCGATAGAAGCGCTCGATGCCGTAATCGGCGACATAGCCGGCGCCGCCGAAGATCTGCACCGCCTTGTCGGCGACGCGGCCGACCATCTCGGAGGCGAAGTATTTGGTGCAGGCGGCCTCCATCGTGATGCTCTGGCCGCTGTCGCGCTTGCGCGCGGCGTCCATCACCATGCACCTGGCCGCATAGGTTTCGGTCTGGCAGTCGGCCAGCATGCCCTGGATGAGCTGGAATTCGGCGATCCGCTGCCCGAACTGCTCGCGCTCGCGGGCATAGCGCACACTCTCGTTGATCAGCCGCTCGGCGACGCCGACGCAAACGCCGGAGATGTGCAGGCGGCCGCGGTCGAGCACCTGCATCGCGACCTTGAAGCCTTCGCCCTCGGCGCCCAGCCGCAGCGAGGCGGGTAAGCGCGCATTGTCGAAATTCACGTCGCAGATATGGGCGCCCTGTTGACCCATCTTCTTTTCCGGCTTGCCGACGGAAACGCCGGGCGTGTTCGCGGGCACGATGAAGGCGGAGATTCCGCCGGCGCCTTTGCGCTCCGGATTGCTGCGCGCCAGCAGCGTGAACATGCCGGCGCGGTTGGCATTGGTGATGAAGCGCTTGGTGCCGTTGACGACATAGTGATCGCCGTCGCGGATCGCGGTGGTGCGCAGCGAAGCGGCATCGGAACCGGCGCCGGGCTCTGTCAGCGCGAAACTCGCCACCACCTCGCCGCTCGCCAGCTTGGGCAGCCACTCGTTCTTCTGCGCCTCATTGCCGAACATCACCACGCCCTGGCTCCCGATGCCGACATTGGTGCCGATCACCGAGCGGAAGGCGGGCGAGGTGTGGCCGAGTTCCATCGCCACCAGGACCTCTTCCTCCATGGTGAGGCCGAGGCCGCCATATTCGAGCGGAATCGAGAGGCCGAAAAGGCCGAGTTCGCGCATCTTGCCGATGACGCTATCGGGCACCCGGTCTTCGTCCGCGACCTTGGCCTCGATGGGCACGCAGGTCTCGCGCACGAAGCGGCGCACGGCTTGGAGAAGCTGTTCGCGGGTTTCTGGGTCGAGCGGCATGGCGCGCCTCCTTCGGCGGGCGCAGACTAGATCACTTTTCCGGCGCGCGTCATGCGTCCATTGCCGCACCGATGGCGCTAGAAATCGGGCGCCTTGGGGACATAGATGCTGACGATCAGGATATGATCGACGGTTTCGTCGTCCTCACCGAGCGGCAACAACGCACTCTCGTAGTAGACGAAGCGCGTCGCAGGCAATTCCTTATCGACCCAGCCGCGCGTCCCGAAGGCCTCGCCGGTGGAGCGGACGTGTTCGTAGAGGCCCTTAAGGACCCTGCCGATCACCGGCGCGCGCACCGAAACCTCGCCCAGACGCAGCCCCTTGAACGGAATGCTGAAGGCCTGGACATGGGCATCGCCGGCAATGCGGTACTCGTAGTCCGCGCCGCCGTCGAGCACCTTCAGCAGGACGACATGACGCAAGATCGCCGCCATGTCGCGCGGCGACAATTGGGAGCGGGACGGAAACCGGCGGCCGCCCCGCAGCGAGCGCCAGTACGAAACGGCCGTGCGCAGCGCGGCGTGTTCGAGCCGGTCCAATGAAACGACGTAGACGGATGATGAGTCCGGCGCGTCCTGCGGCTCGGCGATCGTCCCGCGTGGCATAGGCCCCCCAAGCGGCGCAAGAATGGGGCCGCAAACCCTAACATTTTATGGAGATGACGTTCCGGGCCGTCCGCAAAGGGCTGGTCACGGCCCAAGCCGCCATGGTTAAAGAAACGCGCCGCGCTGTTCCAACTCCGGTCGCCACGCGATGCTGCTTTCGGTTCTCGATCAATCTCCGATCCGCAAGGACGGCACGTCCGCCGACGCGGTCGCGGAGACCATTGCGCTCGCCAAGGCGTGCGACCGGCTCGGCTATCACCGCTATTGGCTGGCCGAGCATCACAACAGCAACTCGTTTGCCGGCTCGTGCCCCGAAATCCTGATCGGCCGGGTGGCGCAAGAGACCAATCGCATCCGCGTCGGTTCCGGCGGCGTGATGTTGACGCACTGCAGCCCGCTCAAGATCGCCGAGCAGTTCCGCATGCTCGACGTGCTCAATCCCGGCCGCATCGATCTGGGGCTCGGCCGCGCGCCCGGCACCGACCAGATGACGGCACGGGCGCTGCAAGCCGGGCCGCAGGCCTTTTCCATCGACGCGTTCCCGAGCCAGGTTTTCCTGCTGCGGCAATTCCTGGAGGATTCGGCCGGGCGCGCGCCCCTGCCCGACGACCATCCCTATCGCGGCATCCATGCCATGCCGCGGGCGCCGACGCCGGGACCCGAGATGTGGATGCTGGGATCGGGGATTCACGGCGCGGTCTATGCCGCGGAGCTGGGGTTGCCGTTCAGCCATGCCTATTTCATCGCGAGCGAGGGGAGCGAGGAGGCCATCGCGGAGTATCGCGCCCGCTTCAAGCCGAGCCCGGCCTGCCCCCTTCCGCGCGTCTCGCTTGGCGTCGCGGCGCTGGTGGCGGACACGGAGGCCGAGGCGGCCCGGCTGGCGGCTTCGCGCAATCTGTGGGTGGTGCGCCTCTTGAGCGGGCGGCCGATCCCCTTTCCCTCGCCGGAAGAGGCGCTGGCGCAACCCTTGGATGCGCGCGACGAAAAGCTGCTGGAATCGGCGGCGAAGCGCTCGATCGTGGGAACCAATGAGCAGGTGCGCGAGGGCCTGATGACGCTCGCCGAAGCACATGGCGCCGACGAACTGGCGGTCGTCACCATCACATACGATTATGCCTCGCGGCTGAAATCCTATGAACTGCTGGCGCAGGCGTTTGGGCTCGTCGCCGGCGCGTAAACCGTCACGTCACCGGCAACAGCCCGATCATCGCGCCGGTCAGACCGCTTGCCATCGTGCCGGACACGATGGCGCGCAGGGCGAGCGGCACGATCTCGTCGCGGCGCTCGGGAACCAGCGTGCCGAAGCCGGCGATCAGGATGCCGACGCTCGCGAAATTGGCGAAGCCGCACATCGCATAGACCATGATCTGGGTCGCGCGCGGATCGAGCGTGCCGGGCGGCAGCGCCGCGAGATTCGAATAGGCGATGAACTCATTCAGGATCGTCTTCACGCCGAGAAGGCTGCCGGCCTGCTGCGCCTCGTTCCACGGCACGCCGTACAACCACACCAGCGGCGCGAACAGCCAGCCCAGGATGCGCTGGAGCGTCAGCGGGGCGCCGTCGAAGGCCGGAAACTCGCCCAGGATGGAATTGATGATGGAGACGAGCGCCGTCGTCACGATCAGGATGGCGACGATCTGGAGATAGATGTTGAGGCCGTCCGTCGTGCCCTTGGCCATCGCATCCATGGTCGAATGGTATTTGTGCCCGGCATCGCGGTCCGCCATGTCGGTCACGGCGTCGCCCGGCACCATGATGCAGGCGACCACGATCGCGGCCGGCAGCGACATCATGGACGCGACCAGGATGTGCCCGAGCGCACCCGGCAGCACGCAATGGAGCCCCGCCGCGTGCTGCGGCTCGCAGCCCGCGCCGAGCATGTTCGCATAGACGACGAACACCGTGCCGGCGACGACGGAGAGCCCCGTCGTCATCAGCACGAACAGTTCGGTGCGCGTCAGCTTGGGCAAATAGGGCCTGACCACGAGCGAACCCTCGACATTGCCGAGGAACACGGTTGCCGCTGCGCCCAGGCCCACGGCGCCGCCGATGCCCAGCGTGCGCCGGAGCACGAAGGCCATGGCGCCCACGATCAGGGGCAGGATTCGCCAGTACCACAGGATCGCCGACAGCGCCGAGACGATGATGACCAGCGGCAGGATGGCGAACGCGAAATTCGTGAGCCGGGCCGGATCGACGACGCTGGGCGGGAAGGGAGACGGACCGCCGCCGATGAACCCATAGACGAAGCCCGTGCCGTCGCGCGTCGCCTTGGTCAGCACCGTCACCACGCCGTTCAGCCCGAACAGCGCATCGCGCGCCAGCGGCACTTTCAACAGCAGCATGGCGATGGCGGCCTGCAGCGCGATGCCGACGATCGCAATGCGCCAGGGAAAGGCCCGCCGGTTCTCGGAAAACAGCCAAGCGGCAAACAGGATGACGAGAATGCCGAGCGCCGATTGCAGACGCGGCAGATCGGACGCAAAACGCGATAAATCCGGCATGAACACCCCCTCAGCGCAACGCCAGCTTACGGCAAATCGCCGGGTGCGGAAGCCGGGGGATGCATCGGACGGGCATGGGGTGCTAGAAGGCCGCGGGCCAGTTTTGGGGGCGTCATGTCCGTCATCGAAATCGTCGCGGCGGTCGGCGCATGAGCCGCCCCGCCGAGATCAAGGCGCTTGCCGGAGCGCGGGCGGTCCCGCCGCTGATCCTGGTGCTCTATCACTTCTGCGAAGGCCATCATTACCGCAATTTCAAGCCGTTCGACCTGCTGGTCGGCCACGGCTATCTCTGGGTCGAGTTCTTCTTCGCGCTGTCGGGATTCATTCTCGTCTATGTCTACGGCGCCAAGGTGCGCGATTTCTGGCGCGGGCGGGCCGAACGCGATTTCCTGGTCGCGCGGCTGTCGCGGCTTTATCCGCTGCATCTGACGATGCTGCTTTACATCCTGGCGATGGTGCTGGTCCTGAACGGCACGGCTGCGCTCACGCATTCGGTTTCGATCTATGAGGAACCCTATCATCCCATCGTCACCTGGCAGACTTTCGTCGCCAATCTGTTCCTGGTGCAGGCCTGGAACATCTTTCCTTATCTGTCGTGGAATGGCGCGAGCTGGTTCGTCAGCGTCGAATTCCTGCTCTGCCTGCTGTTCCCGGTCTATCTCGTCCTGGCGCGGGGCGGCTGGCTGAGCGCGCTCGGCCTGATCGGCGCCGGCGTCGCCGGTCTCGCCGTCCTGTCGCTGACGGGCAAGCACGGCCTCGACATCACCTTCCATAACGGCATCTTCCGCGGCATGAGCGCGTTCGCGGCCGGGGTCGGGCTGTGCGTACTGTACGAGAAGACCAAGCCAGCGGCGGACCGGCTGCCCGATTGGGCCATCACCGCCTTCCAGCTCGCGGTGCTCGTCTGGTGGGGGTTCGGCACCTTCGACAATGGCTGGTCGCATACGCCGCGCGACATTTATACCGTGCTGCCCATGCTGGCCCTGATCTACGCGCTCAGCTTCGACCGCGGCCTGGTCGCGCGCCCGTTCCAGTCGCGCCCCCTGCTCAAGCTCGGGGAATGGTCCTACGCGATCTATATCGGCCAGACCGCCTGGCTCCAGCTCATCCGCGAATTCGAGCGTCTCTACCCCTGGGATGCGACGGTCTTGGGCGTTCCTTTCGGCGCGCTGATCTGGTGGCCGGAGCCGCTGGCGCTGGTCGCCGTCTGCGTCGTCTGGGGCTGGCTTCTCTGCACTTATGTCGAGATCCCGGCAAACCGGGCACTGCGGCGGTTTTTCGCGCGCTAGCCGAGGCCGCTTGACCGCTTCGGGAGCCTGCGCCATCACTCCGGCAGCCCGAATGGAAGGACATTGCCATGACCATTGAGTTCAACGGAAAAGTTGCCATCGTCACCGGCGCCGGCGGCGGCCTGGGGCGCATGCACGCGCTCGAACTCGCGCGGCGCGGCGCCAAGGTCGTGGTCAACGATCTGGGCGGCTCGGTCGATGGCACCGGCGGCAACTCCACCGCGGCGGAAGCGGTGGTCCAGGAGATCACCGATGCGGGCGGGGACGCGATCGCCAATGGCGCCTCGGTCAGCGACGATGCGGGCGTCGCCCATCTGGTGAACCAGACGATGGAAAAGTGGGGCCGCGTCGATATCCTGGTCGCCAATGCCGGCATCCTGCGCGACAAGAGCTTCGCCAAGATGGAGATCAAGGATTTCGAAGCCGTCATGGCCGTGCATCTCATGGGCACGGTCAAGCCCTGCAAGGCGCTGTGGGAGATCTTCAAGAAGCAGCAGTATGGCCGCATCGTGGTGACGACCTCGTCCACCGGCCTATACGGCAATTTCGGCCAGACCAATTACGGCGCCGCCAAGCTGTCGCTGATCGGCTTCATGAACACGCTGAAGCTCGAAGGCGCCAAGGACAACATCAAGGTCAACGCCATCGGGCCGATCGCGGCCACGCGCATGACCGAGAACCTGATGCCGCCGAACATCCTGGCGATGCTGCAGCCCGAATATGTGACGCCCGCCGTGGTCTATCTCGTGAGCGAGGACGCGCCGACCGGCGTGATCATCACCGCGGGCGCCGGCGTGTTCGCGGCCGCGCAGATCGTCGAGACCGACGGCGTCAATCTGGGCCATGCCGCTACCGCCGACGACGTCGCCGCCAATTTCGGCAAGATCGCCGACTGGTCGACCGCCAAGCACTACACGCAAGGCGGCGAACAGAGCGCGAAGTTCTTCGCGCGCGTCCAGGACAAACCGCTGATCGGCTAGGCGCGAACGGCCGGTCCGACACGGTTCGCGGCCGCCGCGGGTGGCACGGATCGTGAAGCGCCGCCACCCAATCCGGGGACGGGTTCGAGATCGGCACAAGGGTGTGCCGAAACGCAACCGTGCCCGGCGGAGGCGGAGTTTGCCCATGAAGCTCAATCCCCTGCTCAAGCGGCTGGGACGTCCCGGACAGCGCCGCAAGGTGCTGGTCGAACGCCTGACGGAGCCGCTGCATATCAACATCGCCTCCGCCTTCGTCGCCTTGTTCGGAGGCTTCCGCCGCAAGGTCGATTTCGACCTCGTCATCCGCCCGCAATACGCCTACCCGATCCTGCGTGCCGCCGATCTGGCGCGCGAATGGGGTTACGACAAGCTCACCCTGCTCGAATTCGGCGTCGCATCGGGCACCGGGCTGCTCAACATCTGCCATATCGCCGAGCGCGTGACCCGCGAGACCGGGATCCAGTTTCGCATCGTCGGCTTCGATACCGGCACCGGCATGCCGCCGCCGGTGGATTATCGCGACCTGCCCGAGATCTATCAGGAAGGCGATTTCCCGATGGACATCGAGCGGCTCAAGGCCGCCCTGCCCGCCAATTGCGAGCTGGTGCTGGGTCCGATCGCGCAGACGCTGCCGGCGTTCCTGAAGACCGTCCCGGCGGAGGCGCCGATCGGCTTCGCCTCGATCGACGTCGATTATTATTCGTCCGCGAAGGAGGCGCTGGAGATCTTCCGCGCCGCGCCGGAGAAATATCTGCCGCTGGTGCCGGTCTATCTCGACGACATCGGCGACATCACCGTCAATCCCTGGGTCGGCGAGGCCCTCGCCGTGAACGAGTTCAACGGCGAGAACGCGCTGCGCAAGATCGCGCCCTGGACCATGCTGCGGGCCCGCCGCATCTGCAAGAACGCCAAGTGGATCGACCACATCTACGGCGTCCACGTCCATGACCACCGGATCCGCACGCCGAAGGGCCGGACCGCACCGCGCCAGACCATCGACAACGAGTTCCTCGGCATTCGCTACCCGGCGAAGGCCGCCTGACCGCAACCGCCTATTCCTGGCCGTTATGCGTGTTCAGCGCTTGCTGCGATGCCGCCGTCTTGGCGAGGTCCAGCAGGCGGACGAACTCGGCGCGATAGCCATAGGCATCTTCGCCGCGGGCCGCGCCGGCGGTGGCCTTGGCGCGGTCGTAGTCGAAATCCTTGATGTAGGGATCATGGCGCATGAGCTGCGCCGCGCCCGCCACCGAGGCCGCGAAGCGCATGTCCGGCGACACCGCAGCGAACTCGCCCGTGACGTCGGCGGCGCCGACCGGGCGCTCGATCAGCTTCGAAACCGTCTCGCCGGGCAGCTTGTAGCGGATCTTCAGAAAAGCGAGTTCGCCCTTGCCGCCGCCTTTCGCGGCCTTGGCATAGCGCAGCGGATCGGACATCTGCGCCTTGGAACCCACCGGCGTGATCTCGTACAGCGCCGTCACCGTCGTGCCCGAGCCGATGTCGCCCGCATCGACCTTGTCGTTGTTGAAATCGGTGCGGTTCAGCATGCGCGTCTCGTAGCCGATCAGCCGGTACTCGGCGACACGCGCCGGGTTGAACTCGACCTGGATCTTCACGTCGTTGGCGATGGTGAAGAGCGTCCCCGATATCTGCTCGACGAACACTTTATGGGCTTCGCTGAGCGTGTCGATGAAAGCCGCATTGCCGTTGCCGGCCTGGGCCAGCTTCTGCATCGTCGCGTCCTGGTAATTGTCGTTCCCGAAGCCGAGGCAGGTGAGATAGACGCCGCTCGCCCGCTCGCGCGCGATGAAATCCTCCAGCGCCTTGGGATCGGTGATGCCGACATTGAAATCGCCATCGGTCGCCAGCAGCACGCGGTTGACGGCGCCCTTGATGAAATTGGCCTCGGCAAGCCGATAGGCGACGCGAATGCCTTCGCCGCCCGCGGTCGAGCCGCCGGCCTGGAGCTGGTCCAGCGCCGCGAGAATCCTGGCCTTGTCGGAACCCGGCGTCGGCGGCAGCACGACGCCCACGGCGCCTGCATAAGTCACGATCGTGACGCGATCCTTCGGCTCCAATTGATCGACCAGAAGCCGGAAGGCGCGCTTGAGCAGCGGCAGCTTGCTGGGCTCGTCCATCGAGCCCGAACTGTCGATGAGGAACACGAGATTGGCGGCCGGCCTTTGCGCCCGCGGGATGTCATAGCCTTTGATGCCGATATGCAGAACCTGCGTGTCCTTGTTCCACGGCGTCGGATAGACCCGAACGCTGGCGCGGAACGGCGCCTTCCTGTCGTCTGGGAGCGGATAGGCATAGTCGAAATAGTTGACCATCTCCTCGATGCGGACCGCATCGGCCGGCGGCAGGGCGCCGCCGTTGAGCGCATCGCGCACAAAGCCGTAGGAGGCGGTATCGACGTCGATGGAGAAGGTCGAAACCGGCTGATCGGCGGTCACGATCACCGCGTTGGGCTTGGCGTCGGGGAATTTCGAGGTGTTCGAAGGCTGCCAATAGCCGGCCACGGCCGGACTCGCCATGACGGCCATGGGGCTGGGCGGCGGCGGACTTGGGGCCATGACCACATCCGGTATCGGCGCCTTGAGATCGTTCGGAGGCGCCAATCGCGCAACGCTGGCGGTGACGACGACGGTCTCGGTCGATGCCTCTTGCAGCGTCTTGGCGGGTTGCGTCACGCAAGCGGCCAGTATGAAAGGCAACGCCGCGCCGAACGCGAGTGCGGCCCAACGGAATGCGGATTGGCGATTGCTGGTCATCGGTGTCCCCTGCCTGAACCAATAACGGGGAGCGTCGTGCCCAATCCCGACCGTGTCAGGGCGCGATTGGGGCGCTTTGGCGGCACGCCATCACGGCCGCGCGAGAATTTCGAACGCCAAGTCTATGGCCGTCGCGGACCGGCGAGCCTGCCGCCGATCAGGCTGAGCAGCAGCAACGAGACGAAGAAGGTCAGGTGATACCAGATCGGAAATTGCGGCCAGATCGACAGGTGATACGGCACGAACCAGATCAGCAGCAGAACGCCGGCTGCCAGCGGCGCGCGCGCGGATTCGCGGGAAATCAGCGCGGCGGCCAGCCCAGCGAGAATGGAAGCCAGGAAACTGATGCCCAACCGGGCGCAAAGCGCGGCGAACACCACATGCGCGTTCAGCGCCGCGGCCACCGGCGGCGCGGCCTCGCGGATCGCGATGCTCACGCCGATGGCGACCGCGAACCACACGACGACGCCCAAGATGGCGCCCAGGATCAATCGCAACATGTCTTTCCCCTGGCCGGCTTTACCGGCCCCTGAACACCGGCTCGCGCTTTTCGACGAAAGCCTTCGCCGCCTCGCGATGGTCTTCCGTCTGGCCGGTATGATTATGATGCGTCGCTTCGAGGTCGAGGCATTCATCGACATCGGCGCCGGCCAAGGCAC
Organism: Rhizomicrobium sp.; assembly: GCA_036398875.1. Classification (GTDB taxonomy): domain Bacteria; phylum Pseudomonadota; class Alphaproteobacteria; order Micropepsales; family Micropepsaceae; genus Rhizomicrobium. Next base: position 11,616 of record DASWOE010000043.1, on the reverse strand, counting down.
GATTGATGTTCTCCTTCATGTAGCGATAGGCGACGCGAGGGCCTTTTGCGAGACGGAACGCGATTTCGCGCGCCTTGGCCTCGAGCTGGTCGGCCGGCACGACCCAATTCACCAGGCCGAGCTGCAGCGCCTGCTTCATGTCGATTCGCTCGGAGAGGTAATAGAGCTCGCGCGCCTTGGCGCCGCCGACGATGTGGCTGAGGAAATAGGTGCCGCCATAGTCGCCCGAGAATCCGACACGGGCAAAGGCGGTCGTCATCACCGCGTTCTCGGCCGCGACGCGCAGGTCGCAGGCGAGCGCCAGGGCAAATCCCGCGCCGGCCGCCGCGCCCGGCAAGGCGGCGATGGTCGGCTTGGGCATCTTGTAGAGCCTGCCCGAGGTCGCGCGCTGCGACAGGCGCTGGGCGTGAATGCGGCTGTCGATGTCGGCGCCGGCACGCGCCGTCGAGCCGCCGCCGGTGCCGTCGGCCATGCCCTTGACGTCACCGCCAGCGCAGAAGGCGCCGCCCGCCCCGGTGAGCACCACGCAGGCGACATCAGGATCGGTCTCGCAGGACGCCAGTGTCGCCGCCAGGGCGCCCAGCATCCCGGCCGACAGCGCATTGCGCCGCTCCGGCCGGTTCATCACCAAGGTGGCGACGCCATCCTCGACGTTCGCCAGCAGATCGTCGCTTCCGGTTTCCAAGGTGCGCTTCGCCATGACGGTCCTCCCAATTCGGAGGCAAGCGTGGCACGGCGCAAACGGCGTTAGAAGCGCCGCCTCCCGGAAACATGGGGCGCGATGCCGGTGCGGCAAGGCGCGGACGCATACGAATTCCGCATGGCTCGCATACGGTGCATCGCAGCATCGACACTATTGCGGACTGCCCAGCACAACCCATCTTCCGGTCCTGAGCCACGAAGCGGCAGCGACAATGGAGTGGGCCGATGACGAACGAATACAAAAGCGGTGAGACCATGGGCGCGAAGGCGCTGATGTTCGCCGTGTTGGCGGGCGTGGCCTTGCTGTTCGTGGAAGTGACCTGGTCGCCGACCGTCCAGCCGGAACCCGAACATGCGCCGGTCGCGCGGACGGCGGTGCATCATGAGCGCCTGGCGCAGACCTAGGCGGCGCGTTCTTCCAGCTTCACGTCGTGGCCCCAAAGCCGCTCGACATGGGCGAGCACGAGGTCCTTGGTCTGATTATGCAGGGGCACGCCGCGATGCATGCTGTGCGACAGGTGCAGGGTCCGGTTGCCCTTGAGTTCCGCCCCGGTGACCTGGATGTTCGGGTCGGCGGCGCCGACATCGTATTGCCGGGCCAGCATGGCGCGCACGGCGCGATAGCCGTTCTCGTTGTGGATGGCCGACACCTTGAACGCCGACGCGTCGGCCTTGTCGTAGAGCGCGAACAGGCGGAAGTCGCGCATCAGTTTGGGCGACAGGAACTGCTCGATGAAGCTTTCGTCGCGGAAATTGGCCCAGGCGTTCTTCAGCGTACCGATCCAGTCGCCGCCGCCTGCGAAGTCCGGGAACCAGTCGCGGTCCTCCGGCGTGGGCGCCTCGCAGATGCGCTTGATGTCGGCCATCATGCCATAGCCCAACGCATAGGGATTGAAGCCCGAATAGCGCCGGTCGCTGAACTCCGGCTGGAACACGACCGAGGTATGGCTGTGCATGAATTCGAGCCATGAGCCTTCGGTGATCATCCCGCGGTCGTAGAGCAGGTTCATGATCGTATAGTGCACGAAGGTGGCGCAGCCTTCGTTCATCACCTTGAGCTGACGCTGCGGATAGAAGTACTGCGCCAGATTGCGCACGATGCGCAGCGTCTCACGCTGCCAGGCCTTGAGGGCCGGCGAATTCTTCTCGAGGAAATAAAGCAGGTTCTCTTCGGGCAGCTTCGCCTCGTCGCCGAAATCGTCTTCCGGGTCCGACGTCATCGGGGCAGCGGGCGGTTCGATGCCGGCGGGCAGCGTTCGCCACAACTCGCTATAGGCCTCTTCCTCGTATTTCGCGCGGCGCTGGCGCTTCTGCTCGACGCGCTCGCGCGACGGCCGCGGCGGCCGGCGGTAGCGGAACACGCCCTGGTCCATCAGCGCGTGCGCGGAATCGAGCACCGCCTCGACCTCGTCGCGGCCATAGCGCTCCTCGCAGGCCGCGATGTATTTCTTGGCGAAGGCGAGATAGTCCATGATGCCTTCGGCGTTGGTCCACTGCCTGAACAGGTAGTTGTTCTTGAAGAAGTGATTGTGGCCGAAGGCGGCATGCGCCATTACCAGCGCCTGCATCGTCATCGTGTTCTCCTCCAGCAGATAGGAGATGCACGGGCTGGAATTGATCACGACCTCATAGGCGAGCGCCGAATAGCCGGCGCGGTAGAGCGCTTCCTCGCGCGCGAACATCTTGCCGAAGGACCAGTGATTGTACATCAGCGGCATGGCGATGGAGGAATAGGCGTCGAGCATCTGCTCGGACGAAATGATCTCGATCTGATTGGGATAGACGTCGAGCTTGAGGTCGTTCAGCGCGATGTCCTCGATCGCCTTGTAGGTGCGGTCGATGGTGGCGAAATCCCATTCGGAGTCGGTGAAGAGGAGGCTAGTCACGCGCCCGCCTCCGTCTTCTTGAACAGCTCATGGAACACCGGAAAGATATCCTGCGGCTTGGCGATGCGCTTGGTGGCGAAATTGGACCACTCCTCGGCCACCGTGCGGTAGGCACGCCAGAGCTCGGCGCCGGAATCCTCGGATGCGAAGACCTCCATCTCGCGCTCGTCGAGGATCTCGATATAGGCGTAATACTGGCAAAGCGGCATGATGAGCTGGTTCAGCATATCGACGCAGTGCCGCGCATCGCCCGACTGGGTATAGCCGTCCGACGCCTGCGCCGCGTAGATGTTCCAGTCCGCGGTCGCATAGCGCTCCTTCTGGATCTCCAGCATCTTGTCGAGCGCCGTCGATACGATCGTGCCGCCCGACTGACGCGAATAGAAGAATTCCTGCTCGTTCACCTCCTGCGCGTCGTGAGTGTGGCGGATGAAGACCACATCCACCTTCTTGTAGCGCCGCTTCAGGAAGAGATGCAGCAGCATGTAGAAGCGCTTGGCGAGATCCTTTTCGCGCTCGCCCATCGAGCCGGAGACGTCCATCAGGCAGAACATGACGGCCTGGCTGGTCGGCGTCGGCTGTTCGGCGAAGGAATTGAAGCGCACGTCGATGGGATCGATGAAGCCGACCCATTTGCGCTTGGCGTTGGCCTTGGCGAGCTGTTCCTTCAACGCCGCAATCGCGGCCGCATCGACCGGATCGGCCCGTTCCGCGAAGTCGAGCGCGGCCTCCAGCGCCGCAATATCCGTGAGCGACGGCCGCTTGAGCGCCAGTCGCCTGCCATAGGAATTGCGCATGGTGCGCACCAGATTGATCTGCGTCGGCGAGCCGGCCGTGGTGATGCCGGCGCGCTTCCACTGCTTGTTGGGCGTCTCCTTGAGCGTGGTGCGGACGAGGTTGGGCAGTTCGAGATCCTCGAAGAAGATGTCGAGCACCTCGTCCTGGGTCATGGTGAACTCGAAATCGTCCTCGCCGTCGCCGGAATCGGCCGCATCCTTGCCGCCGCTCCCGCCGCCGGATTTGGGCTTGTCGATCTGATCGCCCGGCGTGAATTCCTTGTTGCCGGGCAGGACCAAGTCGCGCTCGCCGCTGGCGCGCGGATCGAGCCGGAAGCGCGGCTCCTTGGTGCCCTTGGTCGAAATCTTGATCTTGCGTTCCTTGCCGATGTCGGCAACCGCGGCGTCCTTGAGAGATTTCTGGACAGCCTCGCGAATCTGGGTGCGCGCCCGGCGCAGGAAGCGCTGGCGGTTGCCCAGGCTCTTGCCTTTCGGGTTCAGGCGGCGATCGACGAAGTGGGTCATGGGTGCACCACTGTCATTCCCGGCAAGGCGCTGCGCAAGGGGAAGGGAGCCCGGGTGGACAGACCAGACCCAGGCTCACCACCTGGGTCCCCTTCCCTCGCCGCTTCGCGGCTCGCCGGGGATGACAACACGGAGCCTCACCCCGCCTTGTTCACGCGCATGTACCACTCGACCAGGCGGCGGACCTGGCGCGGGGTGTAGCCGCGCGCCAGCATGCGCTTGATGAACTCGTTGTGCTTGTTGGCGGTGTCGTTGTCCTTCTTGGACTCGAAGCTGATCACCGGCAGAAGGTCCTCGACCTGGGTGAACATGCGCTTCTCGATCACCGAGCGGATCTTCTCATAGGCGGTCCAGGCCGGATTGCGGCCGTCATTCTGGGCGCGGTAGCGCAGCGCGAACTTGACGACCTCGTTGCGGAAGTCCTTGGGGTTCGCGATGCCGGCCGGCTTCTCGATCTTCGAAAGCTCATTGTCGAGCGCGGCGCGGTCGAGCAGCTGGCCGGTGTCGGCGTCCTTGTAGTCCTGATCCTCGATCCAGGCATCGGCATAGGCGATGTAGCGGTCGAACAGGTTCTGGCCGTACTCGCCATAGGATTCCAGATAGGCCTTCTGGATCTCCTTGCCGATGAACTCGGCATAGCGCGGCGCCAGCTCGGCCTTGATGAATTCGAGATATTTCTTCTCGGTGTCGTCCGGGAACTGTTCGCGCTTGATCGCCTGCTCGAGCACATACATCAGATGCACGGGGTCGGCGGCGATCTCGGAATGGTCGTAGTTGAACGTCTCCGACAGCGTCTTGTAGGCGAAGCGGGTGGAGATGCCCGTCATCCCCTCATCGACCCCGGCCATGTCCTTGTACTCCTGCAAGGTCTTGGCCTTCGGATCGGTGTCCTTCAGCTTCTCGCCGTCATAGACGCGCATCTTGGAAACGACGTTGGAATTCTCGTGCTCCTTCAGCCGGGTCGCGACGCAGAACTTGGCCAGCATCTCCAGCGTCTCGGGCGCCGTCGGCGTGCCGCCGAGATTCGACGCCTCGAGCAGCTTCTTGTAGATCGCCGTCTCCTCCGTCACGCGCAGGCAATAAGGCACGGTGACGACGCAGATGCGGTCGAGAAACGCCTCGTTGTTGCGGTTGGCCTTGAACACCGTCCATTCGGCCTCGTTGGAATGCGCCAGAATGGTGCCGTTGAACGGGATGGGCCCCAGTGTCTCCGTGCCGGTGTAATTGCCTTCCTGGGTGGCGGTCAGCAGCGGATGCAGGACCTTGATCGGCGCCTTGAACATCTCGACGAATTCGAGAAGGCCCTGATTGGCGTGACACAGCCCGCCCGAAAAGGAATAGGCATCCGGGTCGTTCTGGCTGAAATGCTCCAGCTTGCGGATATCGACCTTGCCGACGAGCGCGGAGATGTCCTGGTTGTTCTCGTCGCCCGGCTCGGTCTTCGCGATCGCCATCTGCCGCAGCTTCGAGGGAAAAAGCTTCACCACCTCGAACTTCGAGATGTCGCCGCCGAATTCATCGAGGCGTTTCACCGCCCACGGGCTCATGATGCCGCCGACGCGGTGGCGATCGATGCCGTATTTTTCGGCCAGCAGATTGCCGAGCTCGGGGGACCGGAACAGCCCCAAGGGCGATTCGAACACCGGGCTGATCGCGTCGCCGGCCTTCAGCACATAGATCGGATGCTTTTCCATCAGATCCTTGAGCCGCTCCGCCAGCGACGACTTGCCGCCGCCGACCGGACCCAGAAGATAGAGAATCTGCCGCTTCTCCTCGAGGCCTTGCGCCGCGTGCTTGAAGTAGCCGACGATGCGCTCGAGCGTGTCCTCCATCCCGAAGAAGCCTTCGAAGGCCTTGTAGGTCTTGATGGTGCGGTTGGCGAAGAGGCGGGCGAGCCGGGGGTCCTGCGCGGTATCGACCAGCTCGGCCTCGCCGATGGCGGCGACCATGCGCTCCGGCGGCGTCGCGTAGAGCATCTTGTCGTCGCGCGCCGCAAGCAGCCAGTCCCGAAGGGACATTGTCTCGAAGCGCTCCCGCGCGTAGTCGCGCGTGAAGATATCGAAGACGTCGAGCGAGCTCATGACCCTGACTCCTGTTATTGGCCGCCTATCTCAATCGATCGTCGATCACACGACTCCCAACATGAACGGCGACAGAACAAATTTTTCATGCGCACATCGCAACGCGATACCCTCAAGGCTTGCACGGGCATTGTTTATGAAACGTAAACCATGTTCCGGCAACAAAAGTTCCATCAGCCCGCGCGCCCAAACGTCATGCCCCCACCCGCACCCCTCGATGCGGCCGCCTCGCCGTCGCGTTTCCTCTGTCGTTTTTTTCTCGCAGCACATCCGCTAAGCCCAGCAGCAGCATGGCTGATTTGATTCGAGCATACGCCTGCGGCTGCAAATGTCCACGCTTTCAAGACTATGGCCCGGCGCGGAGTGCCGCATCGATGCCCATGCAGGAAAGATTGCGAATCTCCGTGCCTGCCGCGCCACGGCCGCCGGCGTTCATCATATGAGTCGCGCTTTGGCGCTGGCGTATCGCGGCGGTCCGCACTCGGCCGCGAAGACGAGCGCAGGCCTGCGGTGGGACCAAGCGACACGATCGGCGCCGACATCCCAAGCTCGAGGCCGTAAAGTTGCGTCGTCGCCGCTGCACCAGCGGGCGATCGCGAAGACCGCGCTTGGCGATCCTCCTTACCGCCCATCGCGGCGTCCGATGATCGTATGAGGCCTTCCGCGTCATGATCGCCAGGCTCGACTCGAATTCGACGGACAGCGGCATCGGCATGCCGACCGTGGCGTCCGCGGTCGGCGCGCCGTTCATGGTTCAGGGCGGTGCGCTCGCGCGGGGCCGCATACGGCGTATTCGCGGCCGCCGGCGAAATTTCACATTTGCGATTTCGCGCTTGCTCCGCGCCTGCGCTTGCGCGAAGCTTGGCTCATGGACGACCTCGCGCTGACCGTCAGAGTGGCGCGGCCGAAAGACGCCGCCGAGGTCGCGCGCATTTATATCGACTCCTGGCACGATACCTATCCGGCGGTCTTGTCGCGCGCGATGCTGTGCGCCATGACGCCGACGGGCCAGACCGCGCGGTGGAATTCGGCGATCCGCTCGCAGCGCCGCGAGAACGTGCTGGTCGCCGAGGATACGGCCGCCGGCATCGTCGGCATGGCGAGCCTCGGCCCGTCGCGCGACCGCAATCTCGGCTTCGACGGCGAGGTCTTCACGCTTTACGTCGATCCGAATTATTTCGGCCGCGGCGTCGGCCGCACGCTGCTGAACGGCGCCTTCGCGGTGCTGCGGGCCCGCGGCTTCTCGTCTTGCGTTATCTGGGCACATGCCAAGAACAACGCCCGCTTCTTCTACGAGACGATGGGCGGCCGCACCGTTGCCGAACGCTCGGCGCGGATGATGGGCGACATCGTTCCCGAAACGGCATTCGGCTGGCGGTCGCTGGCGCTCGCCGAGCGCAGCGACGCGCGCTGACCCGCGGTTACAGACCGAGCGCGCCCAGATGTCGGTCGAGTTCGCGCATCGCGCCGGCCGCCGGCAGGCTCCACTTGGCGTTGTCGCCAGAGGCGATCTGGTTGACCAGGAAACGGACATAATTCCAGCGCGAACGCAGCTTCAGCCCCGAATCGCCCGCGGCAAGGGTGTAGTGCGACAGCACGAGATCGACATTTTTCTCGCCGAGCCGCCAGAACCACGCGAAATCGCTGGCCGGATCGCCCCAGGCGGCGTCGGAAAAATCGATGACGCCCGCCAGATGGCCGTCGGCGCGCACCAGGATGTGATCCTCGATCAGGTCGTCATGCGTCAGCCGGGAGACATGCGGCCTTTCATCCGCGAGGGCCTCGTGAAAGCGGTCGAAGCGCCCAAGCATCGCGGGCGGCGTCACGCGGGCGATTTTCGCCCGGCGCATGCCGCGATAGCGCGCGGCGTATTGCTCCCCGCTCCAGCGCCGCTGGATCATGCCGTCCGTCAGGCGGATCGTCTCTTCCGGCAAGGCGTGCAGGGCGCCGAGAAACCGCGCCAGCGCGATCAGGACTGAGCGACGCGAGGCCGCATCGAGCAGGGCGAAGACCGGCGGCGTCAGTTCGGTGCCATCGATCCGGCGATAGGCACCCATGCTGCCGTCCGCCGCGACATGCTCGTAGCGCGGCACCGGGACGGGCGAGCGGGGCGCTAGCGCATCGAGCAGGCGCAGTTCCGCCGCAAAGCGCCAGCGATATTCCGGCACCCGCGGCACGCGCACGACCCAGCTTCGGTCGAGCAGGAAGACGAGATTGTCCTCGCCATAGTCGTTGCGTTCGATCCGGGCGAAGGCGAGGCCGGGCAACGCTTCGCGCACCCTGGCTTCCCATTCGGGAAGCGAAACCGGCTCAGAGATCACGGGGACGCACGAAATCGATCAATGCGCCCTGGCCCGGGGCCACGTCGCGCCAACGCGCCACGTCGAAGTCGAGCACGGCCAGGGCGGCGGTGGGGAATTTCTCCTCGACCCGGTCGAAGCGGTCGCGCTCCTTGCGCTTGCCCGGTTCGCGCGCCAATTGCGTCGCGAGAAACTCCAGCCCCGGATTGTGGCCGACCACCATGACGCATCTCATCTTGTCGGGCGCCAGCCGCACGATCGACAGGATGACCTCGGGCTCCGCGAGATACAGCGCATCGAGGTAATCGATCCGCTGCGGGCCGCTCAGCACGTCGGTGACCAGTTCCACGGTTTCGACGGTTCGCCGCGAGGTCGATGCGACGATGTAGTCCGGCGCACGGCCGCTGCTTTCGATATAGCGGCCGAGCTTGGGTGCGTCCGCGCTGCCGCGGGGCAGAAGCGCGCGCTCATGATCGCCCATTCCCGGCTCGGCCGGAGCGGCCTTGGCGTGGCGCAGCAGCAGAAGCCGCTTCACGCGACTTGATACTTCGCCCGCGCGCCCCGTTCGATGGCGGCGGCGGTCAGCTTGTCGATGTCGAGTTGCCGGCGCAGCGTGTCGAGCATGCGCACTTCTTCCAGGGCGATGCGGCGGTCCGCCAGCGCCACCTCGAGGGCCACCCAGTAGGCGGTCTCGTGCAGGACGTCCGGCAGGCCGTCCCGCACCAGTCCGAGCACGGCGTCGATGCCGTCGGGCTCCTGGAGGATCTGGGCGCATTCCTGGCACACCGCGAGCAGGCGCCCGTGGTCGAAGCCCTCGAAGGAGGGCAGCGACCGCGTAAGCTCGCCGATGATCTTGAGCTCTTTTTCGCTCATCGACCCGTCGGATGCGGAAATGACCACCATCACATAGATGAGGGCAGTGTGGTGGCTGATGGTGTTCATATCGCTCATGGCTGCTCTCGATGCGGCGCGACCTTAAGAAACTTGACCCGTCCTGCCAAGCGCGCAACAAAAGTGCATGGCGACGAACAAAAAGCCCGGAAAGTGGCGCGCCCGCACGCTGGCCGTGCGGGCCGGGACGATGCGCACGCCGTTCCAGGAGACGTCGGAGGCGCTGTTCCTGACGTCGGGCTATGCCTATGAGGCGGCCGAGGAGGCCGAGGCCCGCTTCAAGGGCGAGATCGATGGCTATCAGTACAGCCGCTTCGGAAATCCCACCGTCACCATGTTCGAAGACCGCATGGCGGCTCTGGAGGGCGCGCCCGTGGCGCGCGCGACCGCGACCGGCATGGCGGCGGTGACGGCGACGTTCCTGTCGGGCTTGCGCGCCGGCGACCATGTGATCGCGGCCAAGGCGATGTTCGGGTCCTGCCGCCATGTGGTGGAAGAAATCCTTCCGCGCTTCGGCATCGCCAACACGCTGGTCGATGGCGGCGACGTCGATCAATGGCAGCAGGCGATGCGGCCGCAGACCAGAATGCTGTTCCTGGAGACACCGTCCAACCCGACTCTGTCCATCGTCGATCTGAAGGCGGTGGCGAGGATCGCGCATCAAGGCGGCGCCAGGCTGGTCGTCGATAACGCCTTCGCGACGCCGTGCCTGCAGCGGCCGTTCGAGTTCGGCGCCGACATCGTGGTGCATTCCTCGACCAAATATATCGACGGCCAGGGCCGCGCGCTGGGCGGCGTGATCCTGTGCAAGGAGGATTTCCTCAAGGATCACCTGCAAAGCTTCATCCGCAACACGGGCCCATCGATCAGCCCGTTCAACGCCTGGGTTCACTTGAAGAGCCTGGAGACGCTCGATCTGCGCATGCGGGCGCATTCCGACGCCGCCGCGACGGTCGCCGATTTCCTGAGCCGGCAGAAGAATGTGACGCGGGTGCTTTATCCTTTCCGCCCGGATCATCCGCAGCACAATCTGGCGCGGGCGCAGATGGAGTGCGGCGGCGGCGTGGTGGCGTTCGAGGTCGAGGGCGGCAAGAAGGGCGCATTCGAGCTCGGCAATGCGCTCAAGGTCATCGATATTTCCAACAATCTGGGCGACGCCAAAAGCCTGATCACGCATCCCGAAACCACGACGCATCACAGGCTCACGCCGGAAGCGCGCGCTGAATTGGGCGTGACGTCCGGCCTGCTGCGCCTCTCCGTCGGCCTCGAAGACCCGGCCGATCTGTGCGAAGACCTCGAACAGGCGCTGAAAGTCGCGTGACGCGCGACGGCGCAGTCCGTGATTGCGACGCAGGGGTCCCGATGTCCGAACACCACGCATCCGTCCGCTGGACGCGCGCATCGAGCGATTTCACCTATGAGGGCTACAATCGCGCGCATACGGTGACGTTCAAGAACGGCGCCGTCGCGCTTCCCGGCTCCGCCGCGCCGGCCTTCCGCGGCGAGCCGGATCGCGTCGATCCGGAGGAGGCGTTCGTCGCATCGCTCTCGGCTTGCCACATGCTCACCTTCCTGGCGATCTGCGCGCGCAAGCGGCTGACGGTCGATGCGTATGAGGACGACGCCGTCGGCCATCTGGAGAAAGATGCGAACGGAAAGCTGTGGGTATCGCGCGTGACATTACATCCGCGCATAAGTTTCGCGCCGGGAACTTCGCCGAGCGCGGCGCAACTGTCCGAGATTCACCACCTAAGCCATGACGAATGCTTCATCGCCAATTCGGTCAGGACCGACGTGTCGGTCGAGCCACACCCCTGAGCGCACGTTAACGCACCGGCCAGCCTGGCCTTGCGTCCGGCGGCAGGGCTACCGATAATTTCACCATGTATGAGCGTTCAACCCGAAATATCCGCGTCGCCGTCCAGCCGGCGTTCCTCGACGACCAGTCCGACCCCGAGGAGCAGCGTTTCCTCTGGTCCTATACCGTGACGATCGAGAACCGCGGCTCGGAGACGGTACAGCTTCTGTCGCGCTATTGGCACATCACCGACGGGCGCGGCCAGGTCAAGGAAGTGCGCGCGCCGGGCGTGGTGGGGGCCCAGCCCGTGATCGCGCCGGGGCAGAAATTCCAGTACACCAGCGGCTGCCCGCTGCCGACCGCGTCCGGCTTCATGAGCGGGAAATACCAGATGCGCTCCTCCACCGGCGAGGCGTTCGAGGCCGATATACCGGCCTTCGTCCTGGAAAGCCCCCACGAACACCGGCAGATTCACTAGGCTGGCCCTCATTCCAGCGTTGCAAAAGCATGGGTTGATATGACCCGGCCGAGGTGTCGTAAACTTGGGCGGCTAGACCAATGCTGGCGCACCCTCGAAAGACAGCGACATGGCCGTATCCAAAGCTCCTCTTCACGCTTTTTCCGGCGACGGCAAGCGGCCCAGCCGCGCCGAAGCCG
>DASWOE010000042.1:0-3704 GCA_036398875.1 Rhizomicrobium sp. | reverse complement strand
TACGAACAGCTCGGCTGGAAAGAGCCCACCATCGTGATCCGCTTCTGGATCGTGGCGGTGGTGCTCGCGCTCGCCGGCCTCGCCACCCTCAAGCTCCGGTAGGCGATGATCGCGGCCCGCTCCTTCGCAAGAATCTCCGTCGGCGTCTTCGGCCTGGCGCGCAGCGGCCTTGCGTCCGTGGCGTCGCTGAAAGAGGGCGGCGCGAGCGTCTACGCCTGGGACGACAGGCAAGAGGCGCGCCGCGAAGCCGCCGCGCGCGGTGCCACCATCGCCCCCTTCGCCGACTGGCCCTGGGACAAGATCCAATCGCTGATCCTGTCGCCCGGCGTGCCGCTCACCCATCCCGCCCCCCATGCCGTGGTCGCGCGCGCCCGCGCCGCCGGCGTCGAGATCATCGGTGACGTCGAGGTCTTCGCGCGCGAGATCGGCGCCGATCCCGCCGTGCCCGGCCGCGCCCCCGTCATCGCCATCACCGGCACCAACGGCAAGTCGACCACCACGGCGCTGATCGGCCATATCCTCCACGCTGCCGGCTTCGACGCGCAGGTCGGCGGCAATATCGGCCACGCCGTGCTCGATCTCGAACCGCCGGGCCCCAAGACGATCTACGTCCTGGAATTGTCGTCCTATCAGATCGACCTGACGCCCGGCCTGGTGCCCGACGTGGCGGTGCTCGGCAATATCACGCCGGACCATATCGATCGCCATGGCAGTCTGGAGAACTATGCCGCGATCAAGGCGCGCCTGCTCAAGCAGGCGTCCAAGACCGGCCAGATCGTGATCGGCGTCGATGACCGCGAGACCGCCGCCATCTACACCCGCCACGCCTCCAATGGCGGACCGCCCGCCGTGCCGGTCTCGGTCGGCAAGGTGCTCGGCCGCGGCGTCTTCGTGGTCGATGGAACGCTCTACGACGCCCAGGGCCAGCGCGCGACCAAGATCATGGATCTTGCCGCCGCCGCGCATCTTCCCGGCGCCCACAATTGGCAGAACGCCGCGCTCGCCTATGCGGCGACCAAGTCCTTCGTGAAGGACGGCCGCGCGATCGCGCGCGCCATCGCCGATTTCCCCGGACTCGCGCATCGCATGGAAGAGGTCGGCCGCATCGGCGCGGTGCGCTTCGTCAACGATTCCAAGGCGACCAATGCCGACGCCGCGTCCCGCGCGCTCGCCTGCTATCCGGAGATCTTCTGGCTGGCCGGCGGCAAGGCGAAAGCGGGCGGCATCGAAGATCTCGCTCCCTTCTTCCCGCGCATCCGCAAGGCCTTCCTGTTCGGCGCTGCGGCGCAGGCCTTTGCCGCGACGCTGGACGGCAGGGTGGCGTATGAGCTGTGCGGCACGCTCGGCGCCGCGACCCGCGCCGCCGCCGCCGCCGCCGCGCAATCGATGCTGCCCGCGCCGGTCGTGCTGCTGTCGCCGGCCTGCGCCTCGTTCGACCAGTTCCGCGATTTCGAGCAGCGCGGCGACGTCTTTCGCGCCCTCGTCGCGGACCTTCAGGCCCATCGCGTCCGGGAGGCGTCATGAACAGTCGCGCCGACCGCAGCTCCTATGCGACCTGGTGGTGGACCATCGACCGCCCCGCTTTGATCCTGATGCTCATGCTCATCACCATCGGCTTGATGCTCGCCTTTGCCGCCAGCCCGGCCGCCACGGGCGGGCCGCTGACCGCCGGCGACTTCCGCTACACCGTGAAGCAGATCCTGTTCGCCGCCATCGCCTTCGCCATCCTGGGCGGCGCCTCGCTGCTGTCGCTGCGGCAGGTGAAGATCGTGGCGGCGCTGGTCTTCGCGCTGTCGCTGATCGCCGCCGCGCTCGTCCTGGTCGTGGGCACCGAGGTCTATGGCGCCAAGCGCTCCATCGAGCTCGGCTTCTTCTCGCTCCAGCCGTCTGAGTTCCTGAAGCCCGGCTTCGCCGTTCTCGCCGCCGCCATCTTCGCCGACCGCCAGAACATGCGCCTGCCCAAGCCCGTGATCACGCTGCTGCTCATCCTGCCCGCCATCTCCATCCTGCTGAAGCAGCCCGATGTCGGCCAGACCACGCTGCTGATCGCGCTGTGGGCTGCGCTGCTGTTCTTCTCCGGGTCGCCGCTCAAATGGATGGGGGGCCTCGCCTGCGGCGCGGTGGTGCTCGGCCTGTTCGCCTATGTCCTCTTCCCGCATGTCCATCACCGCATCGACCAGTTCTTCGATCCGGCCGCCCAGGGCTATCAGACCGGCCTGGCGCTGAAGGCGTTCGAACATGGCGGGCTGACGGGCGTGGGGCCGGGCGCCGGCACGGTGAAGTACCGCATCCCAGAAGCGCATTCCGATTTCGTCTTCGCCGTCGCCGGCGAGGAGTTCGGCCTCATCCTCTGCGCCGTCATCGCGGTACTGTTCTGCCTGTTGACCGTGCGCCTCCTGCTGCGCGCGGCCGACCAGCGCGACCGCTTCTCGCAGCTCGCCGGCGCGGCGCTGGCCACCGTCACCGCGATCCAGGCCTTCATCAATATGGGCGTGGCGGTCAACCTTCTGCCGGCCAAGGGCATGACGCTGCCCTTCATCTCCTATGGCGGCTCGTCGCTGTTCGCGGTGGCGCTCACCATGGGTTTCGCGCTGGCGGTGACGCGCCAGCGGCCGCAGCTCGCCGTGCGCGACCACTCGCTCTTCCAATTCCTGGGGGCGCGCGCATGAGCGTGATCGTGCTCTCGGCCGGCGGAACCGGCGGCCATCTCTTCCCGGCGCAGGCGCTGGCGGGCGAGCTCAGCCGGCGCGGCTATGCCATCGTCGTGATGACCGATGCGCGCTTCAAGAACTACGCGACCGCGTTTCCCGATGCGCGGATCGTGACGGTGCCCTCGGCCGCCTTCTCCGACCGCTCGATCCTCGGTCTTCTGTCCTCGCCGTTCGAGATCCTCGGCGGCATCGCCCTGTCGCTGGTCAAGCTGGCCCGCATCAAGCCGGCGGCCGTGGTCGGCTTCGGCGGCTATCCGAGCGTGCCGGTGATGATCGCCGCCATCGTCACGAAACTCCCGACCGCGATCCTGGCGCCCGACGCGCTGCTCGGCCGCGCCAACCGGCTGGTGATGAACAGCGTCGATCTGATCGCCGCGAACCTTCCGCTGGTGCGCTTCCTGCCCAGGGACATGTCCAAGATCGTCTACACCGGCAACACGCTGCGGCCGCAAGTCGTGGCGCTGGCCGGCGCGCCCTACGACCCGCCGGGCGCGGCCGGCCCGCTCAAGCTGCTGGTCTTCGGCGGCAGCCAGGGCGCCCGCTTCTTCAGCGAGGCCGTGCCGGCCGCCGTCGCGCTTTTGCCCGACGCGGTCCGCGCCCGCCTCGACATCGTGCAGCAATGCCGCCCGGAAGACCTGGAAGCCGCGAAGGCCGCCTATGCCAAGGCGGGCGTGAAGGCGCAGCTGGCGCCGTTCTTTTCCGACCTGCCCCAGCGCATGGCATGGGCGCATCTTGTCGTCGCCAGATCGGGTGCCGGCACGGTCAGCGAGCTCGCCGCCATCGGCCGCCCCGCCATCCTGGTGCCGCTGCCCCATGCGCTGGACGACAACCAGACGCCCAACGCCGATGCGCTGGCCCGGGCCGGCGGCGGCTGGCGCGTGCGCCAGGCCGAGCTTGCGCCGAAAAAGCTCGCCGACATGCTGGCCGCGGCGTTCTGCGCGCCCGACGATCTCGCCCGCCGCGCCGCCGCGGCGCGCAGCATCGCCAGGATCG
>DASWOE010000041.1:0-3943 GCA_036398875.1 Rhizomicrobium sp. | reverse complement strand
GACCGCCGCGCCGGCGCTCGCGCCGGGGCTGCGCGCCAGCACCAGGCGCTTGCGCGCCGTGCCGCGATGCTTCATCCGCGCGGTCAGTTCCTGGCCGACATAGCAGCCCTTGGTGAAATCGACCGCGTTGAGCTCGTCGAGATCGGCGTCCAGTGCGAACATCCTGTCCGATCCGAAATTGCGGGCCTCCGGCACGCCGAAATCCAGCCGGTGCGCGTGGTAATGGACGGCCGGCAGCAGATCTGCGCGCATCTCGCCCCGGGCGACGATTGCCCGCTTGCCGAGCGCGGCGAGCCGCGGATCGGGATAGGCGATGGCGTATTTGGCCTCGGCGCCGTCCCATTCGGCCAGCACGGCGAGCTGGTCGCGCGCCTCCAGCACCACCTTGGACCGCAGCTTGTACATCGACAGGCGCTTGAGCAGCGCGTCCCGCGCGCCGGCATGGCAGTCGATCAGGATCGCGCCGTCGCCCTCGACCAGGAAGAAATCGAACAGGATCTTGCCCTGGGGGGTGAGCAGGGCGGCGTAGAGGCCGGCGCCCGGCGTCAGGCGCTCGACATCGTTGGTGATCAGGCCCTGGAGGAAGGGGCGCGCCTCCGGACCGGCGACGGCGATGACGGCTCGGTCTTCGAGATGGGCGATGGGCATGCCAAGCCAAGTAATCCCTCGCGGAAAGGTTGCCAAGGGTAGGGCGGCGTCCTACTCCTCCCGGCATGGCAGAAACATTCGACCTCCTCATCCGCGGCGGCACGGTGGCGACCCCGAACGGCGTCGGCCTGGGCGATGTCGGCGTCGTCGCCGGCAAGATCGCCGCCATCGGTTCGCTCGGCGGCGCCAGGGCGGCGCAGACCTTCGAGGCGGCGGGCCTGCACGTCCTGCCCGGCGTGATCGACAGCCAGTGCCATTTCCGCGAGCCGGGCAACGAGCACAAGGAAGACCTGGAAAGCGGCAGCCGCGCCGCCGTGCTGGGCGGCGTCACCGGCGTCTTCGAGATGCCCAACACCAATCCGCCGACCACCAGCCGCGCCGCGATGGAGGACAAGCTCGCCCGCGCCGCCGGCCGCATGCATTGCGACTACGCCTTCTATGTCGGCGCCACGCCCGCCAATATCGGCGCCTTGGGCGAGCTGGAGCGCATGCCGGGCGTCGCCGGGGTGAAGGCGTTCCTGGGATCGTCCACCGGCACGCTGCTGCTCGACCACGAGAGCGACATCGCCGCCATGCTGCGCGCCGGAAGCCGCCGGGTCGCGGTGCATTCGGAGGACGAGGACCGCCTCAAGGCGCGCAAGCATCTCGCGGTGCGCGGCGATCCGCGCAGCCATCCCGTCTGGCGCGATGCCGAAACGGCCCGCCTGTCGACCGAGCGCGTGATCCGCCTCGCCCGCGCCGCCGGCCGCCGCCTGCATGTGCTGCACGTCACGACCGCCGACGAGATCCCGCTGCTGGCCGGCGCCAGGGAGATCGCGACCGCCGAGACCACGCCGCAGCATCTCACCCTGGCGGCGCCCGAATGTTACGAGCGGCTCGGCACCTATGCCCAGATGAACCCGCCGATCCGCGACGAGAGCCATCGCGCCGCGTTATGGCAGGCGGTCAACCAGGGCGTCATCGACGTCATCGGCTCCGACCACGCGCCGCACACCCGCGCGGAAAAGGACAAGGCCTATCCCGATACGCCGTCGGGCATGCCGGGCGTGCAGACGCTGGTCACCATCCTGCTCGACCATGTCAATGCCGGGCGGCTGTCGCTGGAGCGCTTCGTCGACCTGACCAGCGCCGGCGCGGCGCGCATCTTCGGCATCGCCGGCAAGGGCCGCATCGCGCGCGGCTACGACGCCGATTTCACCATCGTCGATCTGAAGGCGAAGAAGCGCATCGAGAACAGCTGGATCGCCTCCAAATGCGGCTGGACGCCGTTCGACGGCATGGAGACGACGGGCTGGGCGCTTGCCACCATCATCCGGGGGCAGGTCGTGATGCGCGAGCGCGCCCTCGTGCAACCGTCGCTGGGCGGGCCGATCCGCTTCGGCGAGACGCTGCAATCGTCATGACCTGGGCCACCGAGCGGCTGGATGCATTGATTTCAGGCAAGGCGGAGGCTTCGCCGGTCGTGCAGACCATGCGGCTGGGAACGCTGGACGCCTGGGACGAAGGATGGGTGGGCAAGCGCTGGGAACCCGATGCCGACCTGTTGAACGACGACGGCACGATGTTCGGCGGCACCATCGCCGCGCTGGCCGATCAGATTCTCGGCTTTGCCGCGATGACGGTCCTGCCCGAAGGCAGCGCCTTCCGCACCATCAACCTGCAGGTCCAGTTCCTGCGCGCCGCGCGCGCCCATCCGCTGCTGATCGAGGCGCGGGTCACCGCGCACACGGCGTCGATGATCGCGGTCGAAGCCGATTTCTATCGCGAAGAGGACAAGGCCCTTGTCGCCAGGGCGGGCGCGCAGCAGATGCTGGTCCCCTTTGCAACGCCTTGACGGCGCGCGCGAATTCGGGTCGCCTCCCGATTAACTTTACCATGGTGGGCAAGAAGCAATGAAAAGCCGGTTCAAGGCTATTTTGCTGCGCAAGGACGGCGACAAGCAGACGGCGGAAGACGTCGAGCTGGGCCATGACGACCTCATGCCCGGCGATGTGACCGTCGCGGTGTCGCATTCGACGGTCAACTACAAGGACGGCCTGGCGATCACCGGCCGCGCCCCGATCGCGCGCAAATACCCCATGATTCCCGGCATCGATTTCGCCGGAACGGTGGAGGAGTCGAGCCACCCGGACTTCAAGCCGGGCGACAAGGTGCTGCTCAACGGCTTCGGCCTCAGCGAGACCCATTACGGCGGCTGCGCCGAATATGCGCGGGTGAAAGGCGACTGGCTGGTGCCGCTGCCGGCGGCGTTCACGCCGGCGCAGGCGATGGCGATCGGCACCGCCGGCTACACCGCGATGCTCTGCGTGCTCGCGCTCGAAGACGCCCATGTGACGCCGGCCAAAGGCGCGGTCGTGGTGACCGGCGCGAATGGCGGCGTCGGCTCGGTCGCCGTCGCGCTGCTGGCCAAGCTCGGCTTCAAGGTCATCGCCTCCACCGGCCGCCCGGAGGAAGCGGACTATCTCAGAGACCTGGGGGCCTCCGAGATCGTCGCGCGCGCCGAACTGGGCGGCGATCCGCGCCCGCTCGCCAAGGAGCGCTGGGCCGGCGGCATCGACAGCGTCGGTTCCAAGACGCTCGCCAATGTGATTGCCGCGACGTCGTATGGCGGCGCCGTCGCCGCCTGCGGGCTGGCGGGCGGCATGGACCTTCCCACCAGCGTGGCGCCCTTCATCCTGCGCGGCATCTCGCTGCTCGGTATCGACTCGGTGCATTGCCCCAAGCCCCGGCGCATCCAGGCCTGGAACCGGCTGGCCGCCGACCTCGATCCGGCCAAGCTTGCCGCGATGACCCAGACGATCCCGTTTTCCGGCCTGCGCCAGGCGGCGCAAGACATCCTTGCCGGGAAAGTTCGGGGCCGTCTGGTCGTTGAGCTATAGACCCAAAGGCGCGGCCGGCGGCATGGATTACGTCTTACTTGCCTTCTCGGGCGTCCTGATCGGCTTGTTCGTGGCTGCGCCGATCGGGCCGGTCAACCTGATCTGCATCCGCCGCACGCTGGCCTTCGGGCCGCTGAACGGGTTCATGTCCGGGCTCGGCGCGTCGGTCGGCGACACGGTGTTCGCCATCGTCACCAGCTTCGGCCTGACGGCGGTGGCGCAGCTCATCAAGGGCTATGCCTCCTATATCGAGCTGGTCGGCGGGGCCCTGCTGATCTATTTCGGCATCCACACCTTCTACGCCAAGGTCGAGGCGCGCCTCGCCGACAAGCTGGCGGCGAAGGAGAAGGGCGCCTCCTCGCTGTTCCGCGCCATGGCCTCGACCTTCGCGCTCACCATCACCAATCCGGCGACGC
>DASWOE010000040.1:0-7104 GCA_036398875.1 Rhizomicrobium sp. | reverse complement strand
GCGGCCGCCGGCCCCGGTCCCTGGGCGATAAGCCGGTCTGGCAAGCTTTAGCCGCCGGTCGCGCCGGCCCGCAGCGTCCCTGACGTCGCTTGGCCGGACGGATTGGAGTTTGGGCGCCGAACGCGTCTAGACTTCCCGCATGCATGGCTCGCCGGTCCTGACGCCCGATCTTCTGCTGCATGCCTATGCCGAGGGCCTGTTTCCCATGGCGGAGCGGCGCCAGGACACGACGCTGTTCTGGGTCTCGCCCGACCAGCGCGGCGTCATTCCGCTCGACGGTTTCCATGTTTCGCACCGCCTGGCGCGCACGGTCAGAAGCGACGGCTTCGCCGTGACGTTCGATCGCGCCTTCGCCGACGTCATGCGGGCCTGCGGCGACACCCGCGACGAGACCTGGATCAATGACGAGATCCTGCACCTCTATACGGCGCTGCATGCGAGCGGCCACGCCCATTCCGTGGAATGCTGGCTGGGCGGCAGGCTGGTCGGCGGGCTCTACGGAGTCAGCCTGGGCGCGGCGTTCTTCGGCGAGAGCATGTTCTCGACCGTGCGCGACGCCAGCAAGGTGGCGCTGGTGCATCTCGTGGCGCAGCTGATACGCGGCGGCTTCGTGCTGCTCGACACACAATTCCTGACCGCGCATCTGGCGCAGTTCGGCGCCCGCGAGATTCCGCGCGAAGTCTATCTGTTGCGGCTGCGCGACGCGCTCGACCGGCATGCCTCTTGGCCGGCGTCCGCGGACGGCGATTACTGGCTCGCGTCTTCCGGCAAGGCGACGGCCTTTTCGGAATCCGTCGCATCGGGCGAGACGGGCCTGACCGGCTTGTCCGGCCCGATGACCACGGTTTCGCCGGGCGCGATGGCTTTGCAGGTCATCACCCAGGCATCGTAGAGCGGATGCTCCATGCCGTTGAGGCCGGGACTCGACGCGTACATCCAGCCCGAAAAGATGCGCCGCGCCGGCTGTTCGGGCCGATGATCGTCGATCTGGACGAAGGCCGCCGTCTCCGGCGTCTCGGTCGAGGGCGTCGAATAGCAATAGCGCGCGTTGATGGTCAGCGTCGCGAATTGCGCCGACTTGCCGATGGGGATCAGAAGCGTCGTGGCGCGGCCGGTGATCTTGTCGAGACCGCGCATGACGAGGGTGAGAGGGCCGACGGGCTTGGGCGGCGGCGCGGGAACCGGCGCGGCCGCTACGGGCTTGGCGGCGGCTCGCGCCGGTTTTGCCGGAACGGCATAAGCGGCGCTCGCGGCCAACAACAGCGCCGCGCCGACAACGATGTGACGGTCAAGGGTGCGCACTGGGGACGCTCGGCTGCGGCTTGGATTGACCACCATTGTTGCCGCCGCCGCCGCCGATGAAGCGGCCCACCAGGCCCATCAGATCGACCGAGCCCTGGACATTGGTGATCGCCCCGCCCGGCTTGAGCATGGCGTCGCTGCCGCCCGGCGTGATGGACAGATAGGAGCCGCCGAGCAGGCCCGAAGACGTCACCATCAGCGACGAATCGTCGGGAATGGGAATGTCGCTGCGGATGCTCATATGCAGGGTGACCAGATAGGTCTTGGGATCGAGCGTCAGGCCCTCGACCGCGCCGACCTTGATGCCCGAAAGGCGGACATCGGTGCCGGTGGCGAGGCCGTCCACGCGCGGCATGCGCGCGGTGATCTCATAGCCGCCGAGACTGCCCGAACTCGTCGTGGTGTAGGCGTACCAGAGGAAGGCCGCGGCGATCGCCACGACGATCGCACCGATGATCGTCTCGACCGTGTTGTTGCCCATGGCCTACTCCGGCTTCCAGGCCTGATAGTCGCCGGTGGCGCGCGGCCGCACGCCGCCCGCCAGCAGGCTGCCGTCGGGGCGATAGGCCTCGGCCGTGCCGGTGAGGTTGGGCCTGTGCTCCTTCTCCCAGGACTTGGTCGTGAAGGGCGCCGTGGTCGGCGGGTCGGCGAAGGTGTGGTGCAGCCAGCCGTGCCAATCGGGCGGAACGCGACTCGCCTCGACCAGGCCGGCATAAACGAGCCAGCGGCGGCTGCCTTTCTTCGACTGGTAGTAGCGGTTGCCGTACTTGTCGGTGCCCACATAGACGCCCGAGAACCACGTCGTCCAAAGCGTCCCGAGCGTGGCGCTGTGCCACCAGGCAAAGATCATGCGGATGAAGGACATAGACCGGCAAGCCCCTGACGGAATCGAGGCCGCGACTATAGAAGGCGGCGAAGCAGGATTCCATGAAGACCGTGGCGACACGGTGACCGCCGCCGGGGCCGGATCCCGATCCATCCACAATCGATCCAAAACCGGGTGACGATGACGACTGTCACATTCGCGAAAAAATTTTCTGCGCGATTCCCGTTAATGGCTTGACAGGGTCGTTTCGCCAGCAAAATCGCACCTTCACAAACCCACCACATATGGTGGGTAATATTTCGTTTACTACTTTTCGCTTGCGAGCGTTTTCGAACGGTGCCCATACTTGGGGCCTGTCGCTGCTCGCGACACCAAATCTGGCGGACGAAATCCAACGCGCCGCCGAGGTTCCCGCCGCCCAGGCGGGCGCCCGGCGAACGGATAGCTGTCTCCGAAACGGTTCCCGGGCAACGCCACGCCAACAGCTTATTCGGGGATCACACGCCATGCGCATTCGCCGTCAGTTCACGGTCGAGGGTCAGTCGCCTTAGCACGGCATCCAGTTCCGGTCGGCGACCAGCGAAATCCGAAATCCCGACGGCTCGGTGGTGTTCTCCCAGACCAACATCGACGTGCCGGCGAGCTGGAGCCAGGTCGCGTGCGACGTGCTGGCGCAGAAATACTTCCGCAAGGCCGGCGTGCCGACGGCGCTGAAGCCCGTGCCCGAGGACGGCGTGCCGGAATTCCTGTGGCGCAAGGCGGCGGACTCCAAGGAGACCCGTGGCGAGAATTCGGCCACGGAAGTGTTCGACCGCCTGGCCGGCACATGGGCCTATTGGGGCTGGAAGGGCGGCTATTTCGACGGCGAGGAAGACGCCCGCGCCTTCAAGGACGAGCTGTCCTACATGCTGGCGACGCAGATGGCGGCGCCCAATTCGCCGCAATGGTTCAACACCGGCTTGCATTGGGCCTACGGCATCGACGGCCCGAGCCAGGGTCACTATTACGTCGATCACATGACCGGACGGCTGACGAAGTCCGCCTCGTCCTATGAGCATCCGCAGCCGCATGCCTGCTTCATCCAGTCCGTCGCCGACGATCTGGTGAATGAGGGCGGCATCATGGACCTGTGGACGCGCGAGGCGCGCCTGTTCAAATACGGCTCGGGCACCGGCACGAATTTCTCCTCGCTGCGCGGCGAGAACGAGAGGCTGTCCGGCGGCGGCAAGTCGTCCGGCCTGATGAGCTTCCTGAAGATCGGCGACCGCGCCGCCGGCGCGATCAAGTCGGGCGGCACCACGCGCCGCGCCGCCAAGATGGTGATCGTCGATGCCGACCATCCCGACATCGAGCAGTTCATCGAGTGGAAGGTGATCGAGGAGCAGAAGGTGGCCGCCATGGTCGCCGGGTCCAAGCTGGCCGAGAAGCACCTCAAGCTCGTCATGAAGGCCTGCATCAATTGCCAGGGCTCCAACGACGACTGCTTCGATCCGAAGAAGAACCCGGCGCTGCGCCGCGAAGTCAAGGCCGCGCGCAAATCGATGATTCCCGACAACTATATCGAGCGCGTCATCTCCTTCGCCCGCCAAGGCTTCAAGGACATCGACTTCAAGGTCTACGACACCGATTGGGACTCGGAGGCCTATCTGACGGTGTCGGGCCAGAACTCCAACAACTCGGTGCGCGTGACCGACGCGTTCCTGAACGCGGTGCTGGAAGACCAGGACTGGAACCTGTCCTATCGCGGCTCGGGCAAGGTCGCCAAGACGCTGAAGGCGCGCGAATTGTGGGAGAAGATCTCCTATTCCGCCTGGGCCTGCGCCGATCCCGGCATTCAGTTCCACTCGACCATCAACGACTGGCACACCTGCCCGGCGGGCGGCGACATCCGCGCCTCCAATCCGTGCTCGGAATACATGTTCCTGGACGACACGGCCTGCAATCTGGCCTCGCTGAACCTGATGGCGTTCCGCAAGGACGTCGATGGCGGCGCCAAGGTGTTCGACACCGCCGCGTTCGAGCATGGCTGCCGGCTGTGGACCGTGGTGCTGGAAATCTCGGTGCTGATGGCGCAGTTCCCGTCCAAGGAGATTGCGCAGCTCTCCTACGACTACCGCACGCTGGGGCTGGGCTTCGCCAATATCGGCGGGCTCCTGATGGCGGCCGGCATCTCCTACGATTCGCGCGAGGGCCGCGCGATCGCGGGCGCGATCAGCGCGGTGATGACGGGCGTCTCCTATGCGACGTCGGCCGAGATGGCCGGCGAGCTCGGTCCGTTCCCCGAATACGCCAAGAACAAGGACGCGATGCTGCGCGTGATGCGCAACCACCGCCGCGCCGCGCATGGCGACCGCACCGGCTATGAAGGCCTCTCCACCCTGCCCGTGCCGCTCGATCTTGCCGCGGTGGCGAACAAGGAACTTGCCTTCGCGGCCCAGCGCGCCTGGGACGACGCGGTATCGCTCGGCGAGGGCTTCGGCTACCTCAACGCGCAGTCCACCGTGATCGCGCCGACCGGCACGATCGGCCTGATGATGGATTGCGACACGACCGGCGTCGAACCCGACTTCGCGCTGGTGAAGTTCAAGAAGCTGGCCGGGGGCGGCTATTTCAAGATCATCAACCGCTGCGTTCCCGAGGCGCTGGCGACGCTGCAATACGGCCAGGCGCAGATCGACGACGTCGTCGCCTATGCGGTCGGCCACGGCACGCTGGAAGGTTTCGCGGGCGCGCTCAACCACGATGCGCTGCGCGCGAAAGGCTTCGGCGACGAGCAGATCAACGCCGTCGAGGGCGCGCTGGAATCGGCCTTCGACATCCGCTTCGTGTTCAACAAATGGACGCTGGGGGCGGAATTCTGCAGCGCGCGCCTGGGCATCGATGCCGCCGCGCTGGACGCGCCGGATTTCGACATGCTCAAGACCCTGGGCTTCGCCAAGCCGGACATCGACGCCGCGAACCTTCACGTCTGCGGTGCGATGACGCTCGAGGGCGCGCCGCATCTGAACGAGCGGCACCTGGCGGTGTTCGACTGCGCCAATCCCTGCGGCCGCATCGGCAAGCGGGCGCTGTCGGTCGAGAGCCACATCCTGATGATGGCGGCGGTGCAGCCCTTCATCTCGGGCGCGATCTCCAAGACCATCAACATGCCGAACGCCGCGACGGTCGAGGATTGCGGCAAGAGCTACATGCAGTCATGGCGGCTGGGGCTCAAGGCCAACGCGCTCTATCGCGACGGATCCAAGCTCAGCCAGCCGCTGGCGAGCCAGGTGCTGCAGATCGACGACGAGGAGAAGGACGAGGTCGCCGAGATGCCGGCGGTCGCGCGCACCACCGTCGTCACCGAGCGCATCGTCGAACGCGTGATCGAGCAGATCCGCGAGCGCGAACGCGAGAAGCTGCCGCAGCGCCGCAAGGGCTATACCCAGAAGGCGATCGTCGGCGGGCACAAGGTCTATCTGCGCACCGGCGAGTACGAGGACGGCCGCATCGGCGAGATCTTCATCGACATGCACAAGGACGGCGCCGCCTTCCGCTCGCTGATGGACGCCTTCGCCATCGCGATCTCGATGGGGCTGCAATACGGCGTGCCGCTGGAGGAGTTCGTCGATGCCTTCACCTTCACCCGCTTCGAGCCGGCCGGCATGGTGATCGGCAACGATTCGATCAAGAACGCGACCTCGATCCTGGACTACATCTTCCGCGAACTTGCGGTCAGCTATCTGGGGCGCAACGACCTCGCCCATGTGCAGCCCGAAGGCGACGAGGATATCGGCGTCGGCACGGATGAGGGCAACACGGAAGTCGTACGCCGCGTGGTCTCGCCCGGCTTCGTGCGCGGCCGCATTCCGCGCACCATCGCGGTGGTCCGCGGCGGCGCGGCCCGCAAGGTCGATCCGCATGCCGAACACGCGCATGCCCATGTCCATGAGGCGCATAACGAGGTCGAGGAATTCCTCACCGCCGACGACGCCGAAGTCAGCGAGGCGCTGAGCGAGATCCGCGCCAGCGTGCTTGCCGAGGTTTCGAACCCGGTCGGCGAGCTGGTCGATGCGCTGGGCAGCAAGCTGCGCGAGCGGGCCGAGAGCGCGGCGGGAAAGTCCGGCAAGGCACGCGAACTGCAGGCCAAGCGCGCGGCCGAGGCGCGGATGAAGGGCTATGAAGGCGACGCCTGCGGCGGCTGCGGGAATTTCACGCTGGTCCGCAACGGCACCTGCATGAAGTGCAACACCTGCGGCTCGACCAGCGGCTGCAGCTG
The DNA here is from genome assembly GCA_036398875.1 of Rhizomicrobium sp. Classification (GTDB taxonomy): domain Bacteria; phylum Pseudomonadota; class Alphaproteobacteria; order Micropepsales; family Micropepsaceae; genus Rhizomicrobium. The sequence goes on along the minus strand of DASWOE010000040.1, from coordinate 718 downwards.
AAAGGAGCTCCAATGACTTTCAGACTTGATCCAATCCCGCAAAGCCTCGAAAGCCCACACTGGGGGTGCTCCGAGATCGGCGCTGTCACTTGCTGGGTAAACGCGCGCGACGCGGCGGACGCTCGGTCAAGAGTTGTCCGTGCAGTCGGCACTTCGAAGGACGAAGATGACGACCTAGACACACCGATGCAGCCTTGGAGGCAGGCAGACATGTCTACGTGTGTCCGTGATGACTCAGTAACTGTTCCAGACGGGATCGTGCTGACAGAGGATGGCGATAACTTCGAATACTGAACACCTCGCGATGGGTGGGAAGGGGTGGGTGGCTCGCGCGCCCGCCCCTTCCGCTTTTCAGTCGCCTGTCATCCCGGACGCGTAGCGAAACGGAGCGATCCGCGATGACGATGGAGCGAAGGGAAGCGCGAATCGGCTAGATTGGTATCGGCGGGCGGCATTGGAGAACATGATGGCCACACAACTCGTCGAAGTGATCGACCGCCACGGACATGTCGTGGACCGCTTTGCCGTCGAGCTCGAAGACGCGGACTGCCACGACTTCGAATATGAAGAGACGGCGCTGATCCTCGCGGAAAAATCGGGACGGACGGCGGAATATGTGCACCTGCGCGCGCGCTGCGTGAAATAAAGGGGAGCGCCGGGACGGCTCGCGCGTTGCAATGTCATGCCCTATATCGACTCCTCCGCCATCTCTTCGGTC
>DASWOE010000039.1:0-12176 GCA_036398875.1 Rhizomicrobium sp. | reverse complement strand
GGCCGGTTCTAGCCGAAGCCGCATGACCGCCCATTCCGAGACGCGCAACGTTCCCTACACGGCCGATCTGATGTTCCAGGTCGTCGCGGATGTGGAACGATATCCGAAATTTCTTCCCTGGGTCGTCGCGCTGCGCGTGCTGTCGCGCGAACACATCAACGGTCGAGACCTCGTGGCGGCCGAGATGGCGGTCGGCTATGGCGCGCTGCGCGAGACATACACCAGCCGCGTCCTCCTGGATCCCGCCGCGCGCAGCATCGACGTGGCGCAGACGTCGGGTCCCTTTCGCATTCTGGAGAACCATTGGCGCTTCACGCCGAATGGCACGGGCTGCCGCGTCGAATTTTCCATCGCCTATGAATTCAAGAGCCGCCTGCTGAACGCCATTGCCGGCGCTGCTTTCGGCAAGGTCTATCTGAAGATGGCCGATGCCTTCGAGGCGCGCGCCAGGGCGCTGTCAGATCAGCCGGTGCAGCAGGCTTAAGGCCGCCTCGCAGGTCTGCAGCCGCACCGCGGTGCGGCCGATATCGCCGAAACGGTGCGCCTCGTGCAGGATGGAGCGTCCCTCGCGCGCCGCCGCGATATGCACCAGGCCGATGGGCTTCATCGGCGTGCCGCCGCCGGGGCCTGCGATTCCGGTCACGGCGACGGCGAGATGGGCGTTGGAATTCTCGACCGCGCCCTCGGCCATCATGCGCGCCACGGCTTCGGAGACCTCGCCCATGTCGGCGATCAGATCGCCTGGCACGCCCAGCATGTCCTGCTTGGCGCGGCCGGTATAGACGATGAAACCGCGCTCGAAGACGTCGGACGAGCCGGGAATCTCGGTCAGCAGGCCGCCGATCAGGCCGCCGGTGCAGCTCTCCGCCGTCGCGATCCGCAACCGCGCGACGCGCGCATCGGCGAGCACGACTTCGGCAAGGCGGAGCAGGGGGGAGGAGAACATGGGCGCTCTTCGCTGGAACGCCTCAGACTAGGCCCTGCCAATGCAGGGCCGCAACAATGAGCGCCGAAAGAAGGCCGGCGATCATGTCGTCGGTCATGATGCCCCAGCCGCCCGGCAACCGCTCGCCCAGCGACACGGGCCAGAGCTTCGTGATGTCGAAAAAACGGAACAGCGCAAAGGCCAGCGCGAAGCCGAGCGGAGTCAGCGGCGCGGCGGCACAAGCCAGCCATTGGCCGGCAACCTCGTCGATCACGCATTCCGACGGATCTTCGCCGTCGATCCGCCGCGCATACAGCCCGGTGGACCAGATGCCGACGGCATAGGCGGCGATGCTGGCGCCGCCGAGCGCCGCCGGTCCGAACCGCCACAAGACGAGCCAGGCAAAGGGCAGCGCGACGGCGCTGGCCACCGTTCCCGGCGCGGGTCGCACGCGCCCCACGCCGAAGAACGTCGCGAGCAGCATCGCGATCACGGCTTTGCCGTCGGAAAAACATACATATTGGCGGGAGAATTCTCGAGCTGGCCGCCGGATGCCTCATACAGGGCATTGCCGGCCGCGTTGCCGACTTCCGTCAGCACCCACATCTCGCGCCAGTCGCGCTCCGCCGCCAACGATTTCAGGGCCTCGATCATGGCGCGGCCGACGCCCTCGCGCTGATGTGCCTCGGCGACATCGACCTCGTAGATCAGAAAGTCGGTGGCGTCGAAGCGATGCAGGATATGGCCGTAGATGCGGCCCAAGACGCCTCGACCGTCGTCGAGCGCCACGATCATCACGAAATTGGCTTCGCGCAGCAGGATGGCGGCGCGCGCCAGCGTCGTGCCGCCGGGCCAGAACATGTCCTCAGCCCGCTTGAACAGCGCTTCGTCGCCGGGCTTGAGAAGAATGATCCTCATGGCGGCAATCGGACCGTCGCGATCGCCTGCGCCGCCAGCCCCTCGCGCCGGCCCTCGAAGCCCAAGCCCTCGGTCGTCGTCGCCTTGACGCTGACGCGCGACGCATCCAGCCGCAGGATTTCGGCGATCCGCGCCCGCATCGCGTCGCGATGCGGCCCGACCTTGGGCCGCTCGCAGATGATGGTCACGTCGCAATGGACGATGGCGCCGCCCTTGTCGCGGACCAGCGACGCGGCATGGTCGAGGAATCTCCAGGACGGCGCGCCGCGCCAGCGCGCGTCGCTGGGCGGGAAATGCTGGCCGATGTCGCCTTCGCCGATGGCGCCCAGGATCGCGTCGGTCAGCGCATGCAATCCGGCGTCGGCGTCGGAATGGCCCTCCAGCCCGTGGTCGTGCGGCACTTCGATGCCGCACAGCCAGACGTGATCGCCGTCCGTGAAGCGGTGCACGTCGTAGCCCATCCCGCTGCGGCTCTCGCCCAGGCGTGCGCGCAGATGCGATTCCGCCAGGGCAAAATCCTTCGCCTCGGTGACTTTCATGTTGGTGTCTTCGCCCGGCACCGCCGCGATGGTCAAACCGGCAAGCTCCGCCAGCGCCATGTCGTCGGTCACCTCCTGCGCCGCATGGTGGCGATGGGCGCGCAGGATCTTCGTGAAGCGGAAGCCCTGCGGCGTCTGCGCGCGCTGCAGTCCGTCGCGCGGGACCGTCGCCCATTGGCCGCTGTCCTGCCGCTTCAGCGTATCGGCCACGGCCAGCAGAGGGATCGCGGCGTCGCTTCCGGTTTCGAGGGCGGCGATCACGGCGTCGATGACGGCGGATGAGGTCAAGGGCCGGGCGGCATCCTGGATGAGAACGAAATCGGGCGCGACGGACACCAGCGCTTCCAGGCCGCGCCGCACCGATTCCTGGCGCGTCGCACCGCCCAGGATCGGCGGCAGCACATCCAGGCTCGCGACGGCTTGTTCATAGGCCGCATCCTGATCGGCGCCGACCGCAATCTGTATGGCACCCACGCGGGGGTGGCGGCGAAAGGCCTCCACGGTCCAGCGCAGTATTGGCTTGCCGAGAAGCGGCGCGTACTGTTTGGGAAGGCTGCCGCCGGCGCGCTCTCCACGGCCGGCCGCGACGATCAGTACGGCTACGCCGGACATGGCAGACCCCGAAACGACGCGCACTGGGTAGCACGAAAGCGCTCTTTCGCAAGCCGGCGCGACGGTCTTCACCGCGTTGCAGCAAGGCTATTGCCCACTTTGTAGACAGTGTCGTACAATGCCTATTCGATAGGCAATTGGCGACATGGATTCGAACCCGTCAGATCTCAAAGAAGCCGCCGCAACCGCGGCGATTGCGGGCGCGCTGCCGATGCCTTTGCTGGTGATCGGCGCGGGCTCCCGCATCCTTTTCGTCAACCCGGCGGCCGAACAGTTTTTCGACACCGGCGCCGGGCTGCTGATTCGCCAGAATCTCGGCGACCTGGTGCCCTTCGGCAGTCCGCTGATGCAGCTGGTCGAACAGGCCCGCGAGCGCGGCGCCTCGGTCAGCGAGCGCACGGTCGATCTGACCACGCCGCGCAATGGCGAGCGGATCGCCGACGTCCATGTCACGCCGCTGCCCGAGCCCGAGGATTCCGTCGTGGTCATTCTCCAGGAGCGCAGCCTGGCGCAGCGTATCGACCGGCAGCTTCTGCATCGCGGCGCGGTGCGCTCGATGCACGGCATGGCGGCGGTGCTGGCGCATGAGATCAAGAATCCGCTCGCCGGCATTCGCGGCGCGGCCCAGCTTCTCGAACAGTCGGGCAGCGATGCCGACAAGACGCTCACCCAGCTCATCTGCGACGAGACCGACCGCATTCGCGCCCTTATCGATCGCATGGAGTCGTTCGGCGATACGCGCGCCATGCCGCGGACGCCGGTGAACATCCACGAAGTGCTCGATCGCGTGCGCCGCGTCGCCGAGACCAGCTTCGCCAAGGGCGTGACCATCGTCGAATCCTTCGACCCCTCGCTGCCCGCCGTGCTGGGCGACCGCGATCAGCTGATCCAGGTGTTCATGAACCTGGTGCGCAATGCCGCCGACGCCTTGCCCGAGACGGGCGGCGAGATCACGCTGACCACCGGCTATCGCCCCGGCGTGCGCTTCGGCGCCGCGGTCGCGGGCGAGCGGCTCAGCCTGCCGCTCGAAGTAACGGTGCGCGACAACGGCTCGGGCGTGCCGCCTGATCTGATGCCCAATATTTTCGACCCCTTCGTCACCACCAAGCCGCGCGGCTCGGGATTGGGGCTGGCGCTGGTCGCCAAGATCGTCGGGGATCATGGCGGCGTGATCGAATGCGAATCCACGCCCCGCCGAACCATATTCCGCATCCTGCTGCCCAAGGCAGTGGACCACAACGAAGGAGGCTGATTTGCCGGCCGGCTTGATTCTTATCTGCGACGACGATTCGGCGATCCGCACGGTGCTGAACCAGGCGCTGGGCCGTGCCGGCTATGACGTGCGCACGACGGGAACCGCCGCGGGCCTCTGGCGCTGGATTTCCGCCGGCGACGGCAATCTGGTCATCACCGACGTCGTGCTGCCGGACGAGAACGGATTCGACCTGATCCCGCGCATCAAGAAGATCCGCCCCGATCTGCCGGTCGTGGTGATGAGCGCGCAGAATACGCTGCTGACCGCGATCACCGCGACGGAACGCGGCGCTTTCGACTACCTGCCCAAACCGTTCGACTTGAAGGAGCTGACCTCGGTCGTGCAGCGGGCGCTCGCCAGCCCGACGGCCAAGCGCGACATCGCGGCCGAGGCGCGCGGCGAGGAACGCCTGCCGCTGATCGGCCGTTCGCCCGCGATGCAGGAGATCTATCGCGTCATCGCGCGCCTGACGCAGACAGACCTCACCGTCATGATCATGGGCGAAAGCGGCACCGGCAAGGAGCTCGTCGCCCGCGCCCTGCACGATTACGGCAAGCGCCGGCACGGTCCTTTCGTCGCGGTCAACATGGCGGCGATTCCCAAGGAGCTGGTCGAAAGCGAATTGTTCGGGCATGAGCGCGGCGCCTTCACCGGCGCGACCAATCGCGGCGTCGGGCGCTTCGAGCAGGCCGAGGGCGGCACCCTGTTCCTCGACGAGATCGGCGACATGCCGCTGGAGGCGCAGACCCGCCTGCTTCGCGTGCTCCAGCAGGGCGAATATACCACCGTCGGCGGGCGCACGCCGATCAAGACCGATGTGCGCATCATCGCCGCGACCAACCGCGATCTGCGCCAGCTCATCCAGCAGGGACTGTTCCGCGAGGATCTCTACTACCGCCTCAACGTCGTGCCGATGCGTCTGCCGCCCTTGCGCGAGCGCGCCGAGGACGTGCCCGATCTGGTGCGCCATTTCCTGCGCAAGGCGGAAGAGGAGGGGCTGCCGGCCAAACGCCTCGAACAGGAGGCCTATGAGCTGCTCAAACACTACCGCTGGCCGGGCAATGTGCGCGAGCTGGAAAATCTCATCCGCCGCCTCGCGGTGCTGCATTCCGGCGACACCATTCCGACCTCCGCCATCTCCGCCGAGATCAAGGAACCGTCGCGCTTCGGCGAACTGGACGAGGGCGAGCAGCCGGCCTCGCTGAGCGAGGCGGTGGAGCGCCACCTCACCAAATACTTCCTGTCCCAGGGCGAAAAGCTGCCGCCGCCCGGGCTGTACGACCGCATTCTCCACGACATGGAACGGCCGCTGCTGTCGATCTGTCTGGCGGCCACGCGCGGCAACCAGATACGGGCGGCGCATCTGCTGGGCCTGAACCGCAACACGCTTCGCAAGAAGATTCGCGACCTGGGGCTCGAAGTCATCCGCGGGCTGCGCGCGGATTAGCGGCCCGGCGGCGCATTTAACCCTGTTGCGCTCTCGCAACGCAGCATTCTTGCAACATGCTGCGGCTTCGCTACAGTGCATCCGATAACCGAACGCCGCGAACCAGTTAGCGGCCTTCCGCGGAACCCGATGGCGACAGTCAACCTTGTGGCAGAATCGCCAGGCGGCGGTCTGTTGAACTGGATGCGAGCGATATCCCGCCCGTCGCTCCTGGCGTTCGGCGTTGCCGTGCTGGCGGTGCTGCTTGGCCTGTTCACCTATGCCACCGTCACCGGGGTTGGGCCGTTGGCCCCCACCCCCGGCGTCCTCGACGATCTTTTGGCGCTGCACCTTGCGCTGGGCGTCATCCTGGCCGGGCTCATCGTCTGGCGGCTGATACGGCTATGGCGGGCCCGCGCGTCGGGCATCGCGGGGGCGCGGCTGCATGTGCGCCTGGTCCTGATCTTTGCCGCGATCGCGGTGACGCCGGCCATCCTGGTCGCCTTCTTCTCGACCGTGACGCTCAATCTCGGCATCGAGGCCTGGTTCTCATCGCGGGTGCAGACCGCGCTCGACAACGCGATGAACGTCGCGCGCCAATACATGATGGAGAACGGCCGCGGCATCATCATCGATGCCGGCACGATCGAGGAAGGGCTGGAACGCGATCCGACGATCTTCGATTCGCGCAAGCAGCTCATTCCCGGCCTGATGTTCGCCAAGCTCGAAGGCATGACCAGCGCGCGGGGCCTCAGCGGCTCGATCGTCGTCGATTCGCATGGCAATGAACTGGGGCGCTCGTCGGCCATCGCCTATTCGAAAGCGCTGCGTCCGACCGCCGCCGATCTGACCGAGGCGCGGGCAGGGCGCATCGTGGTCGATGGCGATCCGGAGACCGGCATCATCCATGCGCTCATCCATCTGCCGTTCCTGAACGACGCCTATCTGCTCGTGGTGCGCAAGGTCGAGCCCGAGGTGATCGGCTACTACTACCGCACCAAGGCCGCGCGCAGCGAGTACAACCGGCTCAACCAGAGCCGATCCGAGGTCCAGCTCATCTTCGCGGCGCTCTACGGCGTCGTCTCGCTGGTCATCCTGCTGGCGGCGATCTGGCTCGGCCTGTGGGCCGCCAACCGGCTGGTGCGTCCGATCTCCAGCCTGATCGGCGCGGCGGAACGCGTTTCCGAAGGCGACCTGAAGGCGCAGGTCGAGGTCGAACGCGACGACGACGAGGTCGGCCTTCTGGGCCGCGCCTTCAACCGCATGATTTCGCAGCTCGACGCCCAGCGCACCGCGCTCGTCTCCGCCAACCGCCAGAACGACGAGCGCCGCCGCTTCACCGAAGCGGTGCTGGCGGGCGTCAGCGCCGGCGTGATCGGCCTCGATCACGACGGCACGATCACCATCGTGAACCGGGCCGCGGCGCGCCTGATGAATGCGGCGCCGGAAGAGATCGAGGGCCGCCATTATTCGGAATCCGTGCCGGAGCTCGCCGCTCTCATCCGCCGCGCCATTTCGGAGCCCGTGGGCCGTGCCGGCGGCGAAGTGACGGTCAAGCGCGGCTCGACCACGAGGGCGCTCAGCGTGCAGGTCTCGAGCGAGCGGGGGCCGGACGGCAGCGGCTTTGTCGCGACCTTCGACGACATCACCGACCTGGTGTCGGCGCAGCGCACCGCCGCCTGGGCCGACGTGGCGCGGCGCATCGCGCACGAGATCAAGAACCCGCTCACGCCCATCCAGCTCTCCGCCGAACGGCTCAAGCGCAAATATGCCGGCGAGGTCAAGACCGACCCCGACGTCTTCGCGCAGTGCACCGACACCATCATCCGCCAGGTCGGCGATATCGGCCGCATGGTGGACGAGTTCTCCTCCTTCGCCCGCATGCCGACGCCCGTCATGCGGCGCGAAAACGCGCAGGAGCTGATCCAGCAGGCGGTGTTCCTGCAGCGCGTCGCCAATCCGCAGATCAGCTTCGAGACCCGGCTGCCCAAGGATCCGGTCTATGTCGAGTGCGACGGCAGGCTGGTGGCGCAGGCCCTGACCAATGTGCTCAAGAACGCCGGCGAGGGCATCAATGCGCGGCTGGCCAAGGGCGAAGATTTGCCGGGCCGCATCGTGATTGCGCTCGAGCCGGTCGGCGATCGCGTCGTCTACCGCATCACCGACAACGGCATCGGCCTGCCGCAGGAGCACCGCGACCGGCTGACCGAACCCTATGTGACGACGCGCGCCAAGGGCACGGGGCTGGGGCTCGCGATCGTGCGCAAGATTTTGGAAGACCATGGCGGCGAATTGGTGCTGCAGGATTCGACGTTCGGCCCGAACGAAGCGGGCGGCGGACACGGCGCGGAAGTGGTGATGACCTTCCCGCTCCGGCAGAAGGCTTCGAAAGACAAGGGACTTGGGGATGAGCAAGAACGGATCGCAGATCGCGTCTGAAATCCTGATCGTCGATGACGAGGAGGACATCCGCGACCTCATCGCCGGGATTCTGCGCGACGAGGGCTATGACACGCGCGTCGCCGGCGACAGCGACGCGGCCTTGAACGCGGTGCGCCTGCGCCGGCCGCATCTCGTCGTTCTGGACATCTGGCTCCAGGGCAGCAAGCTCGACGGCATCCAGGTGCTCGACGCGCTCAAGCGCGAACAGCCCGAGCTGCCGATCGTCATGATTTCCGGTCACGGCACCATCGAGACGGCGGTCGCCTCCATCAAGAAGGGCGCCTACGACTTCATCGAGAAGCCGTTCAAGGCCGATCGGCTGCTGCATGTCGTCAGCCGCGCGCTCGAAGCATCGCGGCTGAAGCGCGAGGTGCAGGAGCTCAAGCTCAAGGCCGGCGACGATTCGGAGCTGGTGGGCATTTCGTCGGCGATTTCCCAGGTGCGCCAGGCCGTCGAGAAGATCGCGCCGACCAACAGCCGCATTTTCGTCACCGGCCCGTCGGGCTCGGGCAAGGAGGTCGTGGCGCGCCTGATCCACGCCCGCTCGCGCCGTGCCGCCAACGCCTTCGTCGCGGTCAATTGCGCGACCATGGCGCCGTCGCGGATCGAGGGCGAGCTGTTCGGCGTCGAAGCCGGGGAGGGCCCGCGCAAGACCGGCATGTTCGAGCTCGCGCATAACGGCACGCTCTATCTGGACGAAGTCGCCGACATGCCGCTCGAGACCCAGGGCAAGATCCTGCGCGTGCTGGTCGATCAGACCTTCACGCGGGTCGGCGGCACGATGCGCGTGCAGGTCGATGCGCGCGTGATCTGCTCGACGACGCGCGACCTGCGCGCCGAGATCGGCGCCGGCCGCTTCCGCGAGGATCTCTACCATCGCTTGAACGTGGTGCCGGTGCGGGTTCCCTCGCTGGCCGAGCGCCGCGACGACATTCCGCTTCTGGTGGCGCATTTCATGAAGCGGCTGTCGGCCACCTCGGGCCTGGCCATGCGCGAGATCGGCGACGACGCCATGGCGGTGCTGCAATCGCACAGCTGGCCCGGCAATGTGCGTCAGCTTCGCAACATCGTGGAACGCCTGCTGATCCTCGCGACCGACGATGCGGCGCAAGTGATATCGGCCGATCTGTTGCCGGCCGATCTGGGCTCCAGCGCGCCGTGGAGCGGCGGCGGCCGCAGCGACCTGGTGATATCGCTGCCGCTGCGCGAGGCGCGCGAAATCTTCGAGCGCGACTATCTGGTGGCGCAGATCAACCGCTTCGGCGGCAACATCTCGCGCACCGCCGCCTTCATCGGCATGGAGCGCTCGGCGCTGCATCGCAAGCTCAAATCTCTGGGCGTCGGCGCCAACGGACGCGAGCAGGGCTTCAACGCGTGAGCAAGGGCTGGAACGGGCGGGCGCCGTCGGGGCGCATCGCCTATGTCGATGGCCGCTATGTCCCGCATGGCGAAGCGGGCGTGCACATCGAGGATCGCGGGCTGCAGCTCGGCGACGGCATCTACGAGGTCTGCGGCGTCAGCGGCGGACGCCTGATCGACGAGAACGAGCATCTCGACCGGCTGGAACGCTCGGTGCGGGAAATCGAAATCGCGATGCCGATGCCGCGACGGGCGCTGGCGCTCGTCATGCACGAACTCGTGCGGCGCAACGCTCTGCGCGACGGCTTGCTTTATCTGCAGGTCACGCGGGGGGCCATCCGGCGCGACCATCCCATTCCCAAGATCAGTCCCCGGCCGAGCCTGATGATGACGGCGCGAGCGTTGGCGCCGGCCGAGTTCGAGCGGCGCCGGCACGATGGCGTAACCGTGATCGGCCGGCCCGATGAGCGCTGGGCGCGCTGCGACATCAAGACGATCCAGCTCCTTCCCAATCTCCTGGCCAAGACGGCGGCGCGGCGCGCCGGGGCCTATGAGGCCTGGCTGGTGGATGGGGAAGGGTTCGTGACGGAGGGAAGTTCCACCACGGCCTGGATCGTCGATGGCGATGGGCGGGTCGTGACCCGGCCGCTCAGCAACGCGATCCTGCCGGGCGTCACCCGCCGGGTGATCCTGGAAGCGGCCGCGCAAGCCCAGCTGGCGGTTCAGGAGAGGTCCTTTACGCTGGCGGAGGCATCGGCGGCGCGGGAGGCCTTCATCTCCTCGGCGACCGGGGTCATGCCGGTCACGGCCATCGATGGCCATCCGGTCGGGGACGGCAAGCCCGGTCCGGTAACCCGGCGGGTTCAGGAACTCTACGCCCTGACCTCCGCGGGGCGCGCCGCAAAAACGGGCACTTAGCCCTTTCGCAAATGCAGCAATGCAGCCTATGCTGTGGCCAGTGTTTCGCAGGGGCGCGAACCACCCATCACTTGGATTTCCCGATGAGCGAAAAACAACAAAATCTGCAAGACACGTTTCTGAACGCCGTCCGAAAAAGCAAATCCGCCGTTACGATCTTCCTGGTCAACGGCGTAAAGCTTCAGGGGAACATCACGTGGTTCGACAATTTCTGCGTTCTTCTACGGCGGGATGGGCAGGCCCAACTCGTCTACAAGCACGCGATCTCGACCGTCATGCCGCTGGGACCGATCCAGCTGCAGGAGGAAGCGGCCATCGAGAAAGAAAACGCATAGCCGGCAACGCCTCGACATCGGGTTTGGGCGACGCGCAGGACGCCGCGCGCGCCGCGATCGTGATCCATGTGGAACCGAAGGCGCGTGCGGCCGGCGCCAGGCTGGACCGCGACGCCCAGGCGCGCCTCGACGAAGCGGTCGGATTGACGGCGGCGATCGGCCTTCGCGTGATCGCCAGCCACATCGTGCCCCTGGTGCGGCCCGTTCCCGCAACGCTGATCGGCAGCGGCAAGGTGGGTGAAATCGGTATCGAGACCAAGGCGCTGGAACCGGAAGTCGTCATCGTCAACGCACAGCTGTCGCCGGTGCAGCAGCGCAATCTGGAAAAGGCCTGGAGCGCCAAAGTGCTCGACCGCACGGCGCTGATCCTGGAGATTTTCGGCGAACGGGCGCGCACCCATGAGGGCCGGCTGCAGGTCGAACTGGCGCATCTGAGCTATCAGCGCTCGCGCCTGGTCCGCTCCTGGACCCATCTGGAACGCCAGCGCGGCGGTTTCGGCTTCCTCGGCGGCCCGGGCGAGACCCAGATCGAAACAGACCGCCGCCTGATTGGCGACCGCATCGCCCGCATCAAGAAAGACCTCGAAAGCGTCAAGCGCACCCGCGGCCTGCAACGTCAGGCGCGCAAGCGCGTGCCTTATCCGGTGATCGCGCTGGTCGGCTACACCAATGCGGGCAAATCCACCCTGTTCAACACGCTGACCGATGCCGAAGTCCTGGCCAAGGATCTGCTGTTCGCGACCCTCGACCCGACCATGCGCGGGCTGAAGCTGCCGAACGGGACGCGGGCCGTCCTGTCCGACACCGTCGGTTTCATCGCCGACCTGCCGACCGAGCTGATCGCCGCCTTCCGCGCCACCCTGGAAGAGGTGCTGGAGGCCGATGTCATCGTCCATGTCCGCGACGCGAGCCATGCCGAGAGCGCCGCCCAGAAGGCCGATGTGCTGAAAGTGCTGGCCGACCTCGGGGCCGAGGCCGACGGCGAGCGGCCCTTCGTCGAGGTGCTCAACAAGATCGACCTGATCGCGCCCGACGTGCGGGCAGGGCTGCTTGCCGGCAACCGCAGGCCCAACGGAGCCGTTGCGGTGTCCGCCCTGACGGGCGAGGGCTTGGACCCGCTATTGCGCCGGTTTGAAGCCGAGTTGACGCGTGCCAACATCAGCTATCGGCTGATCTTGGACCACACCGACGGGGAAGGCCTGGCCTGGGCCTACCGGCACGGCATGGTGCGCGAGCGCAGCGACGCCGATGCCGGTGTCGAGCTTCTGCTCACAATCGCTCCCCAGGAGACGGAGCGATTCGCCGCGCGCTTCGGCAGGAATTTGACGTTGGAATAAGATGTTCAGTCGCGGTCTTCATGTGGATCGCATTCCTCCACAGAAGGGGATAACGGGATGAGACCCAGCCTGCTTCCGATCGCCCTCTTGGCGGTCCTGTCGCAATCCGC
>DASWOE010000038.1:0-2290 GCA_036398875.1 Rhizomicrobium sp. | reverse complement strand
TCGACACGCCCGCGCCGCCGAACCCGCCCCAGCCGCCCCAGCCGCCGGCGACGCCCCAGCCGACATCGGTCTTGTCGGAATGGCCCTCGGTCATCGCCACCTGCTCGGTCGAGCGCACATCGGTGATGGTCAGCACGACGTCGGCCGTCTTCTTGGAGATGTTGATGCCCGAGAGGATCGCGCCGGCGCCGCCGCCGACGAAGCCGCCCAGGATGCCGCCGATATTGGTGTTGCCGGCATTGGAATTCTTCGAGACGAGGTCGGGGATGAGCACGTAGTCGGCCGCCTTGATCTGGCCCTTGCCGATGTTCGAACCGCCGCGCAGATCGCCTTCGCCGGCGAGCGCGCGCTCCTGCTGCGCCGCCTCGAGCCCCTTGCCGCGATCGACCAGGGTGAAGCATTGCGACTTCATCACCAGGACCTTGATCACCGCTTCCGGCGAGGCGAGGCCGAGCCCTTCCCACCAATGATTGTCCGGCTCGTGCACCGCCAGCGTCCCGATCTTGTGGGAGCAGACCGGAATCTCCGCTTCCTTGCGGTCGCGCTTGTCCTTGATCGATTCGGCGTGTGCCAGGACGGGCGCGCCGACCGCGGCCGCCATGCCCGCGAGCAGAACGGCCCGCAGAGTCTGTGCAAAATACATGTTGTTCCTCGCTCCAGGATTATTGTTTCGTGGGGAAAAGGTGCCCGCCTCCGCCGGCAACATTAAGCGCCGTCCATCGTTCTGGGAAGGGCTCCGCGCCCGGGGAATTTCGAGGGCGCCGCCGCCGGCTACCACCAGCCGCGCCATTTGAACCACGCGACGGGAATGATCGTGCTGACGATGATCAGGGCCCAGCCGAACGCGTAGCCGTGGGGCCAGCTCAATTCGGGCATGTCGTGGAAGTTCATGCCGTAGAGGCCGGCGACGAACACCGGCGGAATGCCGACCACCGAGGCGATGGTCAGCACCTTGAACATGTCGTTCTGCTCGTTGTTGATGAAGCCCAAAGTGGCATCGAGCAGGAACTGCACCTTGTCGGTCAGGTGGGTCTCGAAATCATTCAGCGACTGGATGTCGGTGGTCGCGGTCTTCAGGCGCAGCGCGACGTCGTCGCCGATCCATTTGGCGCCGCGGTCCGCCACGAAGGGCAAGGCGCGCTGGAGCGTCAGCAGCGTTTCGCGGATCTCCGACAGCCGCTCGCCCATGTCGCCGAGGCTGATCAGGGTTTCGCGCAGCATCCAGTTCTTGCGCGAGACGTTGTGCCGGCCTTTCGGCGAACGGTGGAACACGCCGCGCGACACCTTTCGGGTGTCGGACTGGATGTGTTCGAGCTTGTCGGCGGCATAATCGACGATGGATTCGGCGAGCTGGGTGAAGATCTGGGCGCTCGTGTAGTTGTTGCTGTCCTTGCCGATCTTCTCGCCGACCTTGTGGAAGGTGTGCAGTTCGTCGAACCGCACGGTGACGAGAAGCTTGGGCGTCAGCACGAAGCCGATCGGCGCGGTGACCGGCTCGACGCCCGGGTGATAGGGCGTGATGGGAAGGCTCATGGTCAGCGTGTCGCCGTCCGCCTGAAGCCGGCTGGAGGTTTCGATCTCGTCCAGCTCTTCGCGGGTGGGGATGCGCAGCCGGCATTGCTCGCAGGCGTTTGCGATCTCCTCCGGCGTGGGGTTGTGCAGATCGACCCAGACCGCCTTGCCGTTTTCCTGGTAGTCGTGACGCATCGCCGATCGTTCTCCGATGCGCGGACCGCGCTTAGACCAGGGCGCCGTGGCAGTGCTTGAACTTCCTGCCGGACCCGCAGGGGCAGGGCGCGTTGCGCTGGACCTTGCCCCAGGTCTGCGGATTGTTCGGGTCCACCGCCACGTCGCGCTCGCGCACGAAGGTGGCGCGCGGGCCCGCCGCGGCCGGCGGCTGACCGGCGAAGTCGTCCTCGCCGGTCAAGGGATCGATGTGCGAGACCTGCATCTGCTGCATGGACGGTTCGATGAGCTGCGGGATCGGCTCGCTCGCGACCTGGAAATGCATCAGCTTCTGGATCACGCCGGAGCGCATGCGGCCGAGCAGGCTCTCGAACAGCGTGAAGGCGTCGCTCTTGTACTCGTTCAGCGGATCGCGCTGGCCGTAGCCGCGCAGGCCGACATATTGGCGCAGCTGGTCGAGGTGCACGATGTGCTCGCGCCAGTCGTGGTCCAGGGTCTGGAGCAGGATCGCCTTCTCGGCATAGCGCATGACCTCGGTGCTGAACTCGACCGTGCGCTGCGCTGCGCGCTTCTCGACCGCCTGGGTGATGCGCTCCTTCACCTC
>DASWOE010000037.1:0-1995 GCA_036398875.1 Rhizomicrobium sp. | reverse complement strand
TGGTCTTGAGGTTGGCGGTGATGTCCTCGCCTTCCGCGCCGTCGCCGCGCGTCGCGCCCTGCACGAAGATGCCGTCCTCATAGCGCAGCGAGGCGGACAGGCCGTCGATCTTCGGCTCCGCGGTGAAGACGAGAGCATCGTCTTCCTTCATCCCCAGGAAGCGGCGCACCCGCACCGCGAAGTCGTGGACGTCCTCGTCCGCAAAGGCGTTGTCGAGCGAGAGCATCGGCCTGGCATGCACGACCTTGGCGAATTTCGCCGACACCGCGGCGCCGACGCGATGCGACGGGCTGTCGGCGCGGACCAGCAGCGGAAACCGCTGCTCGATCGCGTCGTTGCGGCGGCGCAGGACGTCGTAGTCGGCGTCCGAAATCGCGGGCGCGTCCTCGGCATGATAGCGGCGATCGTTTTCGGCGATCTCCGCCGCCAGCCGGTCGAGCTCCTTCCCGGCTTCGGCCGAGGTGAGCTTTTCGACCGGCTTGCTGGCGCGTGCGGCGGTCATGCGCGCTTGCGCTTCTTCGGCGGCGGCGTGCGCGCCTCGTCGAGCAGGCGGCGGGCCGCGGCCCGGGCTTCTTCCGTGACGGTAGCACCGGAGAGCATGCGGGCGATCTCCTCCAGCCTTTCGTCCTCGCTAAGCAGCGTCACCCTGGTCTTGTCGCCGGAGCGGGTGATGCGGAAATGCCGTTCGGCGCGGGCGGCGACCTGCGGCGCATGGGTGACGAGCAGGACCTGCGTGGTCTGCGCCAGACGCTGCAGCCGCTCGCCGACCGCGTCCGCCACCGCGCCGCCGACGCCGCGATCGACTTCGTCGAACACCAGCACGGCCGGCGGCGCGCCTTCGGCCAGCGCCACTTTGAGGGCGAGCGAGAAACGCGCCAGCTCGCCGCCCGAGGCGATCTTCGCGAGCGAGCCGAACGCGGCACCGTCCACCGTGGCGACTTCCAGCGCGACGCGCTCCCATCCCTGCGCGCCAGCCGCGTTCTCGTCGAGCAGTTCCAGCGTCACGCGGAATTTGGCATGGCCAAGCTTGAGCGGCGCCAGTTCGCCGGCGACCGCCGCCTCCAGCTTGCGGGCGGCGGCGGCCCGCGAGTTCGACAGCAGGCGCGCCGCGTCGCGATAGGCGGCACGGGCCGCGGCGACCATGGCCTCCGCTTCCTTGACGCGGCCGCCGCCGCCGGTCAGCGCATCGCGCTTGTAGCGGAAATCCGCGGCCAGGTTCACGAGGGCGTCGGCCGAGACGCCGTATTTGCGCGCGGCGGCGCGCAGATCGTGGATGCGGTCCTCGACCTTTTCGAGCTGGCCCGGCTCGATATCGAGGCGGCTCTGCAGCGCCTCCAATTCGCGGCGCGCGTCTTCGATCGCGTTATAGGCCTGATCGAGCGCGGCTTCGGCCGAGGCCGCCGCCTTGCGCGCGTCTTCCTGCATGCGCGACAGCCGCTTGAGGGCGCCGGAGATCGCGCTGGCGGCGCCGCGGTCGCCGGCCAGAAGATCGGCGGCGGCATTCACATCCTCGGCAATTCTCGTCGCGTTCATCAGCAAGGCGCGCTCGGCGGCAAGCTGCGCTTCCTCGCCGACCTCCGGCGCCAGCGCGGTCAGCTCGTCGGCGGCGTGGCGGATGAAATCGGCATCGGCCGCCGCCGCCGCGGCCTGCGCCTTCAAGTCGGCGAGCGCCTTGCGCGCGCCGTCGAAGCCGGCGAAGGCCAGCGCCGTCGCGCGCAGCAATGCGTCATGGTCGGCGAAGGCATCGAGCAGGCCGCGATGGGTGGCGATGTCGAACAGCCCGCGGTCGTCGGCCTGGCCGTGGACTTCCAGCAGCGCCGCGCCGATGTCGCGCAACAGCGCCACGCCCACCGGCTCGTCATTGACATAGGCGCGGGTGCGCCCGTCCTGGGACAGGGTGCGGCGCAGGACGATCTCGCCCTCGACGGCGATGGACTGCTCGGCCAGCAGCGCGAAGGCGGCATTGGATTTGGGCGGCTCGAACACGGCGGTCGC
>DASWOE010000036.1:0-3249 GCA_036398875.1 Rhizomicrobium sp. | reverse complement strand
GACGCGTCCTGGCCCAGAGCGAGTCGAAGTCGAACGGCCCTTCGGCCTCGGCCAGGGCGCGCGCGACGGCGCGCCTTTTGCTGCCCATGCGCAGCCCGGCGGCCCTGCAGTCGCTGATGAGCGCTTCCGAAGAACGCGGTTCGATCAATTCAAAGCGCGTTTTTCCCGAAACGCTCACGCGGTTACCAGGCGTATGTGTAGCTGGCGAGAACCTTGGCGCTGCGGCCCGCCGCGCTCACGCCCTGCGCATAGGGCGCATAGTCCGCGTCCGTCACATTGTCGATGCCCGCATCGACGCGCAGCCCGCGCAGCCTTCCGGCGAGGACGTCGGCGCCCGGCTCCCAGGTCGCGTAGAGATCAAGCAGCGTATAGCCCTTGCGGTCGTCGGTCGGCGGATCGTTGCTGGCGGGATCGTAGCTCTTGTGGAACGCGCCGGCGTTCTGCAGGCGCGCGTTCAGGCTGCCGTCCGCCTCCGGAAGCTTGAGCGTCGCGACCAGCGAGACGATGTCGGGCATCAGCGAGTTGAGCGCGAACGGCGTGCCGCGCTCCTTGCCGCCGATCGTGCCGTAGTCGGCCTGCAGCGCCCAGCGCGGCGCGTCGTAGATCGCTTCGACCTCGGCGCCGTGCAGCTCGGCATCGACGTTGATCGAGGTCGTCGTCCCGACATTGCATCCGGCCAGGAAGGTCGGCGGCGTGAAGCAGCCCAGGCTGTAGAAGGTCGGCGGCGTGAAGACGCTGAGGTCGATGAAGTCGTCGACGTCCTGGTGCCAATAAGAGGCCTTGCCGCGCAGCGTGTCGCCGGCCGCCGCGACGTCGCGGAACAGCACGCCGGCGCCGGCCTCCCAATATTTCGAGGTCTCGGGCTTGAGATTGGGATTGGGCTGGAACGTGTTGGCCACCGAGATGCCGGGCAGGATCGGGTGCGGCACCGCGAAGTGAATGCCGCTCAGATAAAGCTCGTTGATCCCCGGCGCGCGGAACGCCTTGCCGACATTGCCGAACAGGAAGAACCAGTCGACCGGCGCATAGGTCGCGGCGAGCTTGGGCGAGGTCGCGCTCCTGTCGAAGCCCGGATTTGCCGTGGAGGACGAACTGAAGGAATCGTAACGCACCGCCGGGATCAGCGTGAGCTTGCCCGGTGCCCCCAGCGGCCGGTCGATGGTGGCTTCGATCTGCGCGAAGACGCCCCAGAATTCGTCCTTGCCGTCCGGCACGCCGGAGCGGATGCCGCCGACGCCGGCGCTGTCGGTACCGACCTGGTTGTCCTGATACCATTCGCCGCCGAAGGTGAAGAGGCCGGAAACGTTGGCGAAGCCGAACGGAATGCGGTTGTCGGCGCCGAAGCCGTCGGTCTTGATGTCCCGCACCGCGCGATCGTGGCTCACCGGATCGGTTTCGGTGACCTTGCCCTCGACGTGATAGGGCGTCAGATGCAGATCGACGAGGTCGGTGCCGGTCGGCTTCCAGTCGATGGCGCCGGAGAATTGCTGGTTGGTGACGCGCTTGTCGATCGGCGGTCCGTTCGAAAGGCCCTGGCCGTCGGGGGGCTCGACCGCGTCGTCCTGGTAGCCCTGATAGGATATCCTGGCGCTCAGCCCCTCGCCGAAATCATAGCCGATCTTGCCGAAGCCGGTGACGACGTCGTCCTCGGCCGCGAGCTTGGCGCCGGAGCCGAGCCGGATGTCGCCCGAGCTGCGCTCGCCGATGCTGCCGATGACGTCGAGATTGCCGATATGGGTGAAGCCCGTCGCCAGGCGCAGGAATTCGTCGTCGGCACCCTGATAGCCGAACGCCACATGTGCGCCGGCGGTCTCGTTGCCGTCCAGCAGGTCGGAGGCATCGACGGTGCGAAAGGCGATCACGCCGCCCAGGGCGCCCGAGCCGTAGAGCGCCGAGTTGGGGCCGCGCACGACATCGACGCCGGCCAGGAGCGACGGATCGAGAATGAACTGGCCGTCATGGCCCGAGGTCCAGCTCTGGCGCACGCCATCGACCAGCACCAGCACGTCCTGGCCGCCCAGGCCGCGAATGCTGGGGCTCTGGCCGGTGCGCCGCGGGCCGCCTACGAACTGCACATTGGGCATGCCGTAGAACAGGTCCGACACGGTCGATGGGATATCGGCCTGGACGTCGCCATAGTCGCGCACATCGACCATGCCGGGAAAAGTCGTGGCGGAGGTCGGGTTGCGCGTGCCGGTGACCGTCACGGTCTCGGTCGATGCCAGCTGCAGCGGCGCGGCGTCGTCGGCCCAAGCCCCTCCCGATCCGACCAGCAAGCAAACGGACGTCAGCGCCCAGCGGCGAAAATCACGCATCACAAACCCCTCAATCTGTCCTTGACTGCGAATGAATCGCAGGTGCATTCTCAATCGATCATTTCTGCAATTGCGAGTCAATATCAATACAAGCTGTTATGGGAGGGATCGAATGAGCGATGCCGCAATTGCCGCACCGGGTGAACGCCTTGGGGGCGCGAGCTTGCGCAGCGCCTGGAGCGCGCTCACCGACCGCGCGGGCGCAAAGCTCCGCGCCCGCGACGCCGCCCAACGCCTGGGTGTCAGCGAAGGCGAACTGATCGCGAGCCTTGTGGGGACGCGCGCGACGCGCCTGCGCACGGACGGCGCGGCGATCGTCAAGGACATCCCCGCGCTCGGTCCGGTGATGGCGCTGACGCGCAACGAGCATTGCGTGCACGAGAAGATCGGTCCCTATCTGGACGTCACCATCAATGCGATGCACGGGCTGGTGCTGGGCGAATTGATCGACCTGCGCATCTTCCCGTCGCGCTGGCACCACAGCTTCGCGGTGATCGACGAGACCGATGCCGGGCCGCGCCGCTCGCTGCAGGTCTTCGACGCCGACGGCACGGCGGTGCACAAGATCTATCAGAAGCCGGCGACCGACATCGCGGCCTTCGACCGGCTGATCGAAAGCTGGCGCGCGGCGGATCAGGCGCCGGGTCTGGAAATCCGGGACGTGCCGGTGCCGAAAGGCGACCGTGCCGACACCGAAATCGACGTCGAGCGGCTGCGGCGCGAATGGTCGGCGCTGGAAGACACCCATGAGTTCTTCGGCCTTCTGCGCGGCCTGGAGGTGGGGCGACTGCAGGCGCTGCGGCTCGCGGGTTCCCCCTTCGCGCAGGCCGTCCGGCCCGATGCGCTCGCCCGCGTGCTCGAAGCGGCGCAGGACACCGCGACGCCGATCATGGTGTTCGTCGGCAATCCCGGCTGCATCCAGATCCACACCGGC